>NZ_VWXJ01000029.1:0-51239 GCF_011752535.1 Pantoea sp. Tr-811 | reverse complement strand
CTGCACAAGGCGCACAATCGTGTTTCGTCGTAAACTTTTTCATGGTCTCGCCCTCGCTGCCGTTGGCTTCTTAGAACGCCACCGTGGCACTGTGATGCCTCGGCGGGGGCGAGTCCATTTAATTACAAATGCCTGGGTTTGATGGCCCATTGTAGGAGCGGGCTTGCCCCGCGAAGAGGCCCGTATAGACTACAGCGTTACCTCAGGCCACGCCGACCGTCATGCCCCACGATCCGCAGTCTCTCTACCTGCAGGCGCTCACCCAGCAGGGCTTTACCCAGGACTCCGCCCAGGCCCGTGCCGTCCAGGCCCTGCAAGCCTGCTTCCAGGCCCTGGAGCAGGGCAAGCGCCCCCAGGGCCTTTACCTCTGGGGCCCGGTTGGCCGGGGCAAAACCTGGCTCATGGACTTGTTCCACCGCTGCCTGGGCGTTCCGGCCCGGCGCCAGCACTTTCACCATTTCATGGCCTGGGTCCACCAACGCCTGTTCCAGCTCAACGGCACCGCCGACCCGCTGCAAGCACTGGCCCGTGAACTGGCCAGGGAAATCCGTGTGCTGTGCTTCGATGAACTGTTCGTCAGCGACATCGGTGATGCCATCATTCTCGGCCGGCTGTTCCAGGTACTGTTCGACCAGGGCGTGGTGATCGTCGCCACGTCCAACCAGCCCCCTGGGCAGCTGTACCGCGACGGTTTCAACCGCGAGCGCTTCCTGCCGGCCATCGCCGCCATCGAGCGCCACATGCAGGTGCTGCCCGTGGCCGGGGAGCAAGACCACCGCCTGCACCAGGGCGCCGAGCACAAACGTTACTGGGTGGCCGAGCCCGGCACGCGCGGCGCCCTTGAAAGCGTGTTCCAGCAGCTCAGCCCAGGCCAGCCGGGCACTGCCGAGCCCTTGCAGATCGGTGCCCGGCAGATTCGGGTGGTCCGGCGCAGTGCCCAGGCCATCTGGTGCCGTTTCGCCGACCTGTGCGAGCAACCCCTGGCCGCCATCGACTTCATGGCGCTGTGCGATGATTTTCCAGCCATCCTGCTCGAAGGCGTTCCTGCCCTGGGCGGCCAGCAGCAGCCCGGGCGCATCGCACGCGGTACGGAGGACGCAGCCGTGCGGGTCGAGGCAGGCGACCGCGAGCTGCCCATGCTGTCGCCCAGGGACGACGCCGTGCGCCGCTTCATCGCCCTGGTCGATGAGTGCTACGACCGCCGCGTGGCGCTGTACCTGGAAGCCCAGGTTCCGCTCGATGCCCTCTACACCCAGGGTTACCTGGCGTTCCCGTTCCAGCGCACCCTGAGCCGCCTGCGAGAAATGCAACTGCAGCGTTTCCAGACCCTGTAGGAGCGAGCAAAGCTCGCGATCACCGGCAAGGCCGGTGCCAGGCACCCTGAGGGCTGCCTGGCAGCCCATCGCGAGCTCTGCTCGCTCCTACCGGCCTTGCGCCGATTTAGAAAAGGTCATCGTGTAGCCGGTGGCTGCCCCAGCCACTCCACCAGGGTGCGGTTGAAGCGCCGCGGTTCTTCGATCTGCGGTGCATGCCCCATGCCTTCGAACGTCACCAGTTGCGCATGGGGAATCAGCTTGGCCACCTGCGGCCCCAATTCCTGATACTTGCCCAGCTTGGCTTTCACCTCCGGCGGGGCGATGTCGCTGCCGATCGCCGTGGTGTCCTGGTCGCCGATCAGCAGCAGGGTCGGCATCTTCAGGTCCTTGAACTCGTGGTACACCGGCTGGGTGAAGATCATGTCGTAGATCAACGCCGAGTTCCACGCCACCGCTTCATGCCCCGGTCCCTGGTTCAGGCCCACCAACATGTGTACCCAGCGCTCGTACTCAGGCTTCCAGCGCCCGGCGTAATAGGTCTTGCGCTCGTACTCGCGCACGCCCTCGGCGTCGAGTTTCAGCTCGCGGGCGTACCACTGGTCGACCGTGCGGTAAGGCACACCCAGGGCCTTCCAGTCCTCAAGGCCGATTGGGTTGACCATGGCCAGGCGCTCGACCTGCTGGGGGTACATCAGCGCGTAGCGGGTGGCGAGCATGCCGCCGGTGGAATGGCCAAGAATGATCGCCTGCTTCACCCCCAGTTGTTCGAGCAACGCATGGGTGTTGCTCGCCAGTTGCTGGAAGCTGTACTGGTAATGCGCAGGTTTGCTGGAGGTGCAAAAACCGATCTGGTCTGGGGCAATGACCCGGTAGCCGGCCTCGCTCAACGCCGCGAGGCTGGTTTCCCAGGTGGCGGCGCAGAAGTTCTTGCCGTGCATCAGCACCACGCTGCGGCCATTGGCCTGGCCCTTGGCGGGAATGTCCATGTAGCCCATCTGCAGGTTCTGGCCCTGGGACAGGAAGTCGAAATGCTTGAGGGGGTAGGGGTAGTCGAAGCCTTCGAGCTGTTTGCCATAGGTGGGCGATTCGGCAGCGATGGCCGGGGCGCCGACAAGGCAGGCCAGGGCCAGGGCGGTTGCGCGCAGCATGGGGAACTCCGTGTAGGGCCATGTAGGAAAGGGCGACTTTAACAGGCAGCGGAGCACCTTAAACGTTAAAGGTGTTACCAAGCATGAACCTCGAGCGCAGCCCCCTGCCGCGCCGGGGCTCAGGCACCGTGAGGTTGCTGGTCCAGGTCGCGCATCAGCAGGCCGTATTCCAGCGTGACCTGTTCGGGAATCGGCAGGTACACCACGTGGCCATCGCCCAGCGCCACGTCGATTGCCTGCTGCTGGCGGTTGTACAGGCGGTGCAGGTCGAAATGGTAGTTGCCCCGTGGCGTCATCAATTCCAGGTGGTCGCCCACGGCGAAGCGGTTCTTCACCTTGACCTCGGCCAGGCCATCGATGCGCGCACCGGTCAACTCGCCCACGAACTGCTGGCGCTCGGACACGGAGTTGCCGCGTTGGTAGTTCTGATACTCATCGTGCACATGGCGGCGCAGGAAACCCTCGGTGTAACCGCGCTGGGCCAATGATTCGAGGTTGTCCATCAGGGCCCGGTCGAACGGCCGCCCGGCAGCGGCATCGTCGATGGCCTGGCGGTAGGCTTGCACAGCGCGGGCGCAGTAGAAGTGCGACTTGGTGCGGCCCTCGATCTTCAGCGAGTGCACGCCCATCGCTGCCAGGCGCTCGACGTGCTGGATCGCGCGCAGGTCCTTGGCATTCATGATATAGGTGCCGTGCTCGTCTTCGAAGGCTGGCAGTTCGGTGCCGGGGCGGTTGCTTTCCTGCAACAGGAACACCTGCTCGGTGGGGGCGCCCAGGCCCAGGGTAGGCTCAGCCTGGCGAACGATGTCGCCGCAGGCATCTTCGCCTGCGGGGCTGGCCTGGTACTTCCAGCGGCAGGCGTTGGTGCAACTGCCCTGGTTGGCGTCGCGCCGGTTGAGGTAGCCCGACAGCAGGCAGCGGCCGGAATAGGCCATGCACAGGGCGCCGTGCACGAACACTTCCAGCTCCATGTCCGGCACCTGCTGGCGAATCTCCTCGATTTCTTCAAGCGACAATTCCCGCGACAGGATCACCCGGCTCAGGCCCAGCCCCTGCCAGAACTGCACGCTGGCCCAGTTGACCGTGTTCGCCTGCACCGACAGGTGCACGGGCATCTGCGGGAACTGCTGGCGCACCAGCATGATCAGCCCTGGGTCGGACATGATCAGCGCATCCGGGCCCATGGCGATGACCGGCGCCAGGTCCTTGAGGAAGGTCTTGAGCTTGGCATTGTGCGGGGCGATGTTCACCACCACATAGAAGCGCTTGCCCAGGGCATGTGCCTCGGCGATGCCAAGCGCCAGGTTGGCGTGGTCGAATTCGTTGTTGCGCACCCGCAGGCTATAGCGTGGCTGGCCGGCGTAGATCGCATCGGCGCCATAGGCGAAGGCGTAGCGCATGCTCTTGAGGGTGCCGGCTGGGGCCAGCAGTTCGGGCTTGGCGGAAGGGGTCATGGGCGCACCGGGGCAAAAGGCTGGGATGCTAAGGCCCAGCGCTGCGCGCCGTATTGATTTGAATCAAGGCTATGAAGGCACTTTTCCAGGATTGCGCTGCACTAATAGCCATGACAGTCGAGGAGTCGCCATGAACCCAAACCCCCTGCACAACAAAGCCCTGGCGGTACTCCTGGCGCTGGTGACCATCGCCTTCGTGTGGATCATGCTGCCGTATTACGGCGCCATCTTCTGGGCGATCATTCTCGCCATCCTGTTCGCGCCGCTGCAGCGCCACCTGGTGATTCGCTTTGGCCGCCGGCGCAACCTGGCGGCCGCCAGCACCACCCTGGTGTGCCTGTTGGTGGCGATTCTGCCGGTGATCATCACCAGCGCCTTGCTGGTGCAGGAGGGCGCCACGCTGTACCAGCGCATCGAAAGCGGTCAACTGGACATCGCCGGTTACGTCGAGCGGGGCAAAGACATGCTGCCGGCGTTCGCCCAGCACGGCCTGGACCAGATGGGCATGGGCAACCTGGACGGGCTGCGCGACAAGATCAGCAAATGGGCGACCCAAGGCAGCCAGGTGCTGGCCAGCCAGGCGTTCAGCTTTGGCCAGGGCACCTTCGAGTTCCTGGTGAGTTTCGGCATCATGATGTACCTGTTGTTCTTCTTCCTGCGCGAGGGCCCCGACGTGGCGCGCCGGGTGCGGCTGGCGGTGCCGCTGCCCGAGCAGCAGAAGCGCCGCCTGCAGTTGAAGTTCAGCCGGGTGGTGCGGGCCACGGTCAAGGGCAACCTGCTGGTCGCCATTACCCAGGGTGCCCTGGGCGGCTTCATCTTCTGGGTACTGGGTATCCCCAGTGCGCTGGTGTGGGGGGTGTTGATGGCGTTTCTGTCGCTGCTGCCGGCGGTGGGCGCGGGCATCGTCTGGGCGCCGGTGGCAGCCTACTTCCTGCTGACCGGGGCCATACTGCCCGGGGTAATCCTCACCGCCTTCGGCGTGCTGGTGATCGGCCTAGTGGACAATTTGCTACGGCCGATCCTGGTGGGCAAGGACACGCGCATGCCCGACTACCTGA
This sequence comes from Pantoea sp. Tr-811, assembly GCF_011752535.1. Lineage (NCBI taxonomy): Bacteria > Pseudomonadati > Pseudomonadota > Gammaproteobacteria > Enterobacterales > Erwiniaceae > Pantoea > Pantoea sp. Tr-811. The sequence goes on along the minus strand of NZ_VWXJ01000029.1, from coordinate 46,263 downwards.
TCCTGCTGTCGACCCTGGGCGGGTTGGCGGTGTTCGGGCTCAATGGGTTCGTGATCGGGCCGCTGATCGCCGCGCTGTTCATGTCCAGCTGGGCGATCTTCGCGGCCACCCAGCCGCAGGTTCAGTTGCCCCAATGAGGGCTAGCGGAAGCTGTAGGAAACCCCTGCATACACCCCAAGGCCTTCACCTGGGGTGGAGCGGGCAACGTCCAGCCCGGCATCGTCGTAGCCCGGGGTCACCGTGGCCGCGTAACGCTTGTTGGTGAGGTTGCGCAGGTCCAGCCAGGTTTGCCAGTCTTGCTTGGGCGAGTCCCAGCCCAGCCGCGCGCCCAGCAGGGCATAGGCATCGGCGTGGTAGCTGTTGGCGTAGTCCACCTGCACCTTGGAGGCCATCTGCGTGTTCACCCCGGCGTAGAACCCGCTCGGCCAGTCGTAGCGCAGCTCGGCCTGGTAGTAGTGCATGGGAATGCCCGGCAGGCGGTTGTTGCCGAACTTGTCGTCGTCGCGGTAGTGGAAGTCGCTGAAGGTATAGGCCTGGCGCAGGCTCAGCTTGCCGGTGCCGGAGCGCTCCCACAGAAGGCTGTCCAGGCCGGCCTCGACACCCTGGTGCACCGTGGGGCTGGCGTTGAATTCCTTGAACGGCAGGCCCTGCACCACTTCCACGTTGAGCAGTTCATGGCGCACCTGCGCGTAGTACCAGGCCAGGTCCCAGCGCCCCAGCGCCGAATCGCCACGGGCACCCAGCTCCAGGGTGGTGGCGGTCTGGTTCTGCATCTTCATCGGCTGGTTGGTCACCGGCGCACTCCACACCAGCGACCATGGGTGCGGCGGCTCCACCGAGCGGCTGAGGTTGCCGTACACCTGCAGGTCCGGGCGGATGTCGTAACGCAGCCCCAGGCGCGGTGCATAGTCCCAGTCATGCTGGCTCACCCGGCCGCCACTGGCCGGGTAGGTGACATCGCTCTCGCGGCGGGTGTAGATCATCGCCAGGCCCGTGGTCAGCCACAGGTCCGGCACCAGCTCCAGGTCATTGCCCACGTGCAGGACGGTGTCCGAGCCCTGGTAGCTGAAGTCGCGCGTGCGGGCGCCCACCACGTTATCCACCCGCGAGAACTGCGAGGCACCGCTGTTGGGCAGGTGCTTGGTGGTACGCCAGCCGACGGTGGTCTTGCTTTCATGGCCGAACAGGGTGTCGCGGCGCAGGTAGTTCAGCGTACCGCTGACATCGGTGTAGGCCACCTTCAGGCGCATGGCACCTTCGCGCAGGTCCATCGGGTAGTCGTGATAGACCAGCCCGGCCTCCAGACGCGAATCGTCATCGAGGTAGAAGGTGGTCTTGTTGCCGACCCAGGTGCTGCCCGGCTGCGGCCGGCTGTCGTTGCGCGACAGGTAGCCGGGGTTGGCAGCCCGCGGGTCGTGCTTGATCTGCTCCTTGGTCAGGCGCCCGGCCAGGTCGTTCTCGGTTTCCCGGTAGCGCAGGTAGAAGCGCGTTTCCAGGTTCGGGTTGAAGCGGTAGCCCACGTTGGCGGCGATGCCTTTCGCACTGCCGCTGCTGTGCCGCTGGTAGCCGTCGTATTCCGAATCGGTGAGGGCCACGTAGTAGTCAAGGTTGCCCAGTACCTGCCCGGAGCTGATATGCCGGTGCTGGTAGCCACGGCTGCCGACTTCATAGCGGACCTGCAGCGGTGCGGCATCGTAGCCGGTGTGGGTGACATAATTGATCGCCCCGCCCAGGGCCAGCGAACCCTGGTCAAAGCCGTTGGCGCCGCGCAGCACTTCGGCGCGGCTCAGCCACAGCGGCTCGAACAGTTCGTAGGGGGTGCCGCCGGGGCCGGTCAGCGGCAACCCGTCGAACATCGTGTATACCCCCGAGCCGTGCGCACCGGGCGCACGGTTGATGCCCGAGCCACGAATCGACAACTTGATGCCATCGTTGCCCGCCGACTGGGCAAACACGCCCGGTTGGTAGGCCAGCACATCGGCGTTGCTGGCCACTCGGCCTTGCTCCACGTGCTGCAGGTCCACCAGGTTGCTGGCGCCTGGAATCGTGCGCAGCTTCTCGCGGGCCTCGTCCAGTTCGCTTTGCGCTTCGTCGCTGATCAGCACCTGGCCCAGCTCCACGGCGGGTGCCGCCAGGGCTTGTGGGCTGGCGCTGGCGAAGGCCAACAGGCCGAGGAATGACGGCAGGGGCAAAACGGGACGCATCGGGCAACTCCAGGCGAAGGGCGGGCAACGGCGTTGTGACGCGCGAAATCATGCTCAGAGCACGCAGGATGTCGATTTATCGCGTGTCACCCCTGAAATACGGATGCCCAGGGCTGCGCTTTACACGTCGCCCAGGCTGCCATGGCGCGCAAAAAAAACGCCCCGCTGGTGCGGGGCGTTTTTGCTGCGGGGCTGATCAGCCGATCAGCTGCAGGCCTGCTTGCTGAACCAGGTCCAGCAACGGCTGTGGGTACACGCCCAGGACGAAGGCAAGGATGGCGATGGCCAGCAGCATCACGCCGCCGGTGCGCTGTTCCCACTTCAGCGGGGCGTCGTGGCGACGCAGGTTCGGCTCTACCAGGTACAGGGTGACCATCACCCGCAGGTAGTAGTACACGCCGATGGCGCTGCCGATCACCAGGGCACCGACCAGCCACCACAGGTGCGACTCGACGCCGGTGGCGATGATATAGAACTTGCCGATGAAGCCGGCCGTCAGCGGGATACCCGCCAGCGACAGCATCATCACGGTCAGCACCGCGGTCAGGTACGGGCGGCGCCAGAACAGGCCGCGGTACTCGTACAGTGCGTCGGCATCACGGCCGCCATACGGCGAGGACATCAGGGTAATCACGCCGAAGGCGCCAAGGCTGGTGATCACGTAGGTGACCAGGTACACGCCCATGGCTTCCATGGCCAGGCCCTTGCTGGCCACCAGGGCAATCACCAGGTAACCGAAGTGGGCGATGGACGAGTAACCGAGCAGGCGCTTGAGGTTGCTCTGGGTCAGCGCCAGCAGGTTGCCGATCAGGATCGAAGCCACGGCGATCACCGCCAGTACCGTGCTCAGCACGCCGCTGCTGGCGGCAGGGGAGAGCATGAACAGGCGCACCACCACGGCGAATACCGCCACCTTGCTGGCCGTGGCCAGGAATGCGGCCACCGGCGCCGGGGCGCCTTCGTACACGTCTGGGGTCCACAGGTGGAACGGCACCAGCGACAGCTTGAAGGCCAGGCCCACCAGCATCATGCCCAGGCCCAGCTGTGCCAGCAGGCTAGGCATGCTGGTGGCCGCCAGGGCCTTGCCCAGCTGGTCGAAGGTCAGGCTGCCGGCGTCGGCGTACAGCAGGGCCATGCCGAACAGCAGGAAGGCGGAGCCGGCGGCCGACAGCACCATGTACTTGATGCCCGCTTCCAGTGAGCGCTTGTTGAAGAAGGCATACGCCACCAGGCCATACACCGGGACCGACAGCAGCTCCAGGCCGATGAACAGGCCCGCCAGGTGGTTGGCGCTGACCAGCACCAGGCCACCCAGGGCAGACATCAGCAGCAGCAGGTAGAGCTCTTCACGGTTGCCCGGGAAGCCGGTGGAGCCTTCGCCCAGGTAGGCGTGGGCCAGGGTGACGCAGGCCAGCGTCGCCACCAGGATGATCGCCATGTACAGGCAGGCGAACTTGTCGATGGTCACCAGCGAGGTGACCGCCAGCGGCGCGACCTTCAGTGCCGGCAGAATCGACAGCAGGGCCAGGTTCAGGCCCACGGTGGACAGCAGGAAGGTCTGCGAGTGGTTGCGCTTCCAGGCGATCGCCAGCATCACCACCACGGTGGTGATGGTGGTGATCAGCATCGGCGCCAATGCGATGAAGTGTTGAGTGGTGAATTCCATAGCGCTCTTACCGGGCCGAAGCGAGTTGAGTGAAAGCGGAACCGAGCCACTGCTGCACGCCGGTCATGGTGGCGGCAGAGGTGTCGAGGAACGGCTGCGGATACACGCCCAGCAGAATCAGCAGTACCGCCAGGCCCAGCACCATGATCAGCTCGCGTGTGTCCATGCCGGCCAGCACGGTGTCGGCCTTGGCCGGGCCGAAGTAGGCGCGGTGGATCATGATCAGCGAGTACACCGAGCCGAATACCAGGCCGGTGGTGGCGATCACGGTGATCCACGGTACATGCACGAAGCTGCCGATCAGGATCAGGAACTCGCCGACGAAGTTACCGGTGCCTGGCAGGCCAAGCGATGCGGCAGCGAAGAACAGGCTGATCGCCGGCAGGTAGGCGATGCGGTGCCACAGGCCGCCCATCTGGCGCATGTCACGGGTGTGCAGGCGCTCGTACAGCTGGCCAGACAGGATGAACAGCGCAGCAGCCGACAGGCCGTGGGCCAGCATCTGGATCACCGCGCCCTGCAGGGCTTGCTGGCTGCCGGAGTAGATACCGATCAGCACGAAGCCCATGTGCGAGACGCTGGAGAAGGCGATCAGGCGCTTGATGTCGGTTTGTGCGAAGGCCAGGAAGGCACCGTAGAAGATACCGATCAGGCCCAGGGTCATGGCGATCGGCGCAAACTCCGCCGAGGCGTTCGGGAACAGCGGCAGGGCGAAGCGCAGCAGGCCGTAGGCCGCGGTCTTCAGCAGGATACCGGCCAGGTCCACGGAACCTGCGGTGGGTGCCTGGGCGTGGGCGTCAGGCAGCCAGGAGTGGAACGGCACCACCGGCAGCTTCACCGCGAAGGCGATGAAGAAGCCCAGCATCAGCAGGTACTCGGTGCCAGCTGGCAGTTCGGCCTTGAGCAGGTCGCTGTAGTTGAAGGTGATGACGCCGGTGTTGGTGTAGTTGACCAGCACCAGGCCAAGAATCGCCACCAGCATGATCAGGCCGCTGGCCTGGGTGAAGATGAAAAACTTGGTCGCCGCGTAGATCCGGGTTTTCTTGCCGTCTGCCGAGCTGTGACCCCAGAGCGCGATGAGGAAGTACATCGGCACCAGCATCATTTCCCAGAAGAAGAAGAACAGGAACAGGTCCAGGGCCAGGAACACACCGACCACGCCGCCGAGGATCCACATCAGGTTGAGGTGGAAGAAGCCGACGTGGCGCTGGATCTCTTTCCAGGAGCACAGCACCGACAGCACACCGAGCAGGCCGGTGAGCAGGATCATCAGCAGCGACAGGCCGTCGAGGGCCAGGTGGATGCTGATGCCGAAGCGCTGGATCCACTGGACTTTGTATTCCACCGCCCAGTGCGGTTCGGCGCCTGGCGCGGGCGCCAGGGTGTAGTCGCCGTGAGCCCACAGCCACAGGCCGATGCCAAGCAGCAGGGACATGGTCAGCAATGCGATCCAGCGCGGCAGGGTGGCGCCGAAGCGCTCACCCAGCCAGCACAGAAGGCCGCCGATGAAGGGAATCAGGATCAGCCAAGGCAAAATCATGACGGGTTGGTTTCCTTTGGCAAAGTCGCAAGGTTCTTCATAGTCATACCGCAGCCACTACCACGGCGCCCAGCACCAGCACGGCGCCCACGGCGATCGAGGCGGTGTACCAGCGCAGCTGGCCGGTCTCGGTCTTGCTCATGGCAACGTTGCCGCCGCGAGCGATGCGAGGAATCAGGCCAATGCTGCGGTCCACCGGGTCCTTGCGCAGGACATGGCTGATCAGCAGGTAAGGTTTGACGAACAGCTTGTCGTAGATCCAGTCGAAGCCCCAGGCGGCGAACCACCAGGCCGACAGGACGCGACCGATGCCGCTGTTGGCCACGGCGCTGACGAAGCGGCGCTGGCCCAGGAACAGCAGGGCCGACAGCAGGATACCGGCGATGGCGATGGCACCGGAGGTGATCTCCAGCGCATGCTTGGCTTCGCCACCGGCGTGGCCTGCACTTTCCGGCAGCACGCCTGCCAGTGGTGGGGTGATCCAGGCGCCGACGAAGGTCGACAGCACGATCAGCACGCCCAGCGGCAGCCAGTGGCTGATGCCGTGGCCAGCGTGGGCTTCGGTCTTGGCTTCGCCGTGGAAGGCGATGAAGATCAGGCGGAAGGTGTACAGCGAGGTCATGAACGCACCGACCAGGCCGGCGTACAGCAGCCCGGTGTTGCCGCTGGCGAAGGCTTCCCAGAGGATTTCGTCCTTGGAGTAGAAGCCCACGGTCACGATTGGCAGGGCTGCCAGGGCAGCACCACCGACCACGAAGCTGGCGTAGGCCAGCGGCAGCTTCTTCCACAGGCCGCCCATCTTGAAGATGTTCTGCTCGTGGTGGCAGGCAACGATCACCGCACCCGAGGCAAGGAACAGCAGGGCCTTGAAGAAGGCGTGGGTCATCAGGTGGAAGATCGCCGCATCCCAGGCACCCACGCCCAGGGCCAGGAACATGTAGCCGATCTGGCTCATGGTCGAGTAGGCGAGGATACGCTTGATGTCGGTTTGCACCAGCGCGGCGAAGCCGGCCAGCACCAGGGTCACACCACCCACCACACCCACCAGGTGCAGGATGTCCGGGGCCAGCAGGAACAGGCCGTTGGTACGGGCGATCAGGTATACGCCCGCGGTCACCATGGTCGCGGCGTGGATCAGTGCCGAAACCGGGGTCGGGCCCGCCATCGCGTCGGCCAGCCAGGTCTGCAGCGGCAGCTGGGCCGATTTACCAACCGCACCACCGAGCAGCATCAGGGTCGCCAGCACCATCCAGGTGTCGCCGGCCTTGAACTTCTGCGGTGCCAGCACCAGCAGTTCCTGCACGTTCAGGGTACCCAGCTGGGCGAACAGGATGAACAGGCCGATGGCCATGAACACGTCGCCGATGCGGGTGACGATGAACGCCTTGAGTGCAGCGTTACCGTTGTTACGGTTGCTGTAGTAGAAACCGATCAACAGGTACGAGCACAGGCCCACGCCTTCCCAACCGAAGTAGATGAACAGCAGGTTGTCGCCCAGGATCAGGAACAGCATGCTGGCGATGAACAGGTTGGTGTACGAGAAGAACCGCGAGTAGCCGGTTTCACCGCGCATGTACCAGGATGCGAACAGGTGGATCAGGAAGCCCACCCCGGTGACCACGCCGAGCATGGTCACCGACAGGCCGTCCAGGTACAGGGTGAAGTTCGGCGCGAAGCCGTCCACCGACATCCACTGCCACAGCAGCTGGCTGTACGCACCGCCCTCAGGCGGGGCGACGTTGAACTGCCAGATGACGTAGGCGGCGGTGGCTGCCGACAGGCCCACCGAGCCAACGCCGATCAGCGCCGACAGGTTCTCCGAGAACCGCCCGCGGGAGAACGACAGCAGCAGGAAGCCGACGAGGGGGAAGACGAAAGTCAGGAAGAGAAGGTTCATCCGCGCATCTCACTGGCAGCATCGATGTCGAGAGTGTGGAAGCGGCGATACAGCTGCAGCAGGATCGCCAAGCCAATACTGGCCTCGGCGGCTGCCAGGCTGATCACCAGAATGAACATGATCTGGCCGTCGGGCTGGACCCAACGGGCACCGGCGACGATGAACGCCAGGGCAGATGCGTTCATCATGACTTCCAGGCTCATGAGCACGAAGAGGATGTTGCGGCGGACCATCAGGCCAACCAGACCTAAGCAGAACAGGATGCCGGCGACGGCCAGGCCATGTTCGAGAGGGATAGCACCCATGATTTACTCCTTCGCCTCGTTGCGGCCCAGGTGGAAGGCCGTGACGGCTGCCGCAAGCAGCAGCATCGAAGCCAGTTCGACCACCAGCAGGTACGGGCCGAACAGGCTGATACCCACTGCTTTCGGGCCCACGGTGGTACCGCTGATGGCCGCGCCGCTTGGCGCGACGAACAGCACGTACAGCAGCTCCAGCAGCAGCAGGGCGGCCAGCAGCACCGGCCCTGCCCAGATGCCGGGCTTGAGCCAGCCCCGTTCCTGGGCCACCGACGCCGGCCCCAGGTTGAGCATCATCACCACGAACACGAACAGCACCATGATGGCGCCGGCGTAGGCGATCACTTCCAGGGCGCCGGCGAACGGCGCACCCAGGGCGAAGAAGATCATCGCAACGGAAATCAGCGAGATGATCAGGTACAGCAAGGCGTGCACGGGGTTGGTCCCGGTCACCACCCGCAGGGTGGAAACCACGGCGATCCCGGATGCGAAGTAGAAAGCGAATTCCATCTTTCTGTCCTTATGGGAGCAAGCTCTTCACGTTGATCGGCTCGGCTTCGTTCTGCGCAGCGCCTTTCGGCTTGCCAGCGATCGCCATACCCGCAACACGGTAGAAGTTGTAGTCAGGGTTCTTGCCGGGGCCGGAGATCAGCAGATCTTCTTTCTCGTACACCAGGTCCTGACGCTTGAACTCGGCCATTTCGAAATCCGGAGTCAGCTGGATCGCGGTGGTCGGGCACGCTTCTTCACACAGGCCGCAGAAGATGCAGCGCGAGAAGTTGATGCGGAAGAACTCCGGGTACCAGCGGCCGTCCTCGGTTTCGGCCTTCTGCAGCGAGATGCAGCCAACCGGGCAGGCCACCGCGCAGAGGTTGCACGCCACGCAGCGCTCCTCGCCGTCGGGGTCGCGGGTGAGGACGATGCGGCCGCGGTAGCGCGGCGGCAGGTACACGGGTTCTTCGGGGTACTGCAGGGTGTCGCGCTTGCGGAACCCGTGGGAGAACACCATTGCCAGGCTGCGCAGCTGGGTGCCGGTGCCCTTAACGATGTCGCCGATATACTTGAACATGGGTCAAATCCTCACTGGGCCGCGACGGCTGGCGTGTTGTAGAGCACGATCGCAGCGGTCACCAGCAAATTGATCAGGGTCAGCGGCAGGCAGAACTTCCAGCTGAAGTCCATCACCTGGTCATAGCGTGGGCGCGGGATCGAGGCGCGCAGCAGGATGAACAGCATGATGAAGAACGCGGTCTTCAGGGCGAACCACAGGAACGACAGTTGCGGCAGGATGCCGAACGGGCCGTGCCAGCCGCCGAAGAACAGGGTCACCAGCAGCGCCGAGATGAGGATGATGCCGATGTACTCACCGACGAAGAACATGCCCCATTTCATGCCGGCATACTCGATGTGGTAGCCGTCGGCCAGTTCCTGTTCCGCTTCTGGCTGGTCGAAGGGGTGACGGTGAGTCACGGCCACGCCGGCGATGAAGAAGGTGCAGAAACCGAAGAACTGCGGAATGATGAACCACAGGTTCTGGGCTTGGTATTCAACGATGTCGCGCATGTTGAACGAACCCACCTGCACCACCACGCCCATCAGCGCCAGGCCCAGGAACACTTCGTACGACACGGTCTGCGCCGAGGCGCGCAAGCTGCCCAGCAGGGCGTACTTGTTGTTCGACGACCAGCCGGCGAACAGCACCGCATAGACCGACAGGCCGGCCATGGCGAAGAAGAACAGCAGGCCGATGTTCAGGTCGGCGACGCCCCACAGCGGGGTGATCGGAATCACGCAGAAGGCGATCAGCAGGGCACTCATGGCCACCACTGGCGCCAGGGTGAAGATCATGCGATCGACGAAGGGCGGGTTCCAGTCTTCCTTGAAGAACATCTTCAGCATGTCGGCAGCGATCTGGAACATACCGAACGGGCCGACGCGGTTCGGACCGTAACGGTCCTGCCACCAGCCCAGCAGGCGGCGCTCGACGAAGCTGAGCAGCGCGCCGCAGACCACCACCGCGAGCAGGACCACCACGGCCCGGACCACGGTGAGGATCACATCGATCACTTCGGGGGTGAACCAGCTCATTGTGCTGCCTCCTGCAGACCTTCGACGGATGCACCGAAGATGGCAGGCGGAATGCCGGCCAGGCCTTTGGGCAGGGCCACCAGGCCTGCGCCCAGTGCTTCATTGATGCGCAGCGGCAGGCGCAGGGCCACGCCAGCTACGTTCAGGCTCAGCAGGGCACCTTCGTTGACGCCCAGGCGGTCGGCTTCGGACTTGGCCAGGGCCACGTAGGCGGCCGGGATGCGCTCTTGCACCGGGGTGGCGCGCGAGGAGTTCTCTTCGCTGCCGAACAGGTGGAAGAACGGAACCGCCGTCCAGGTGCCACGGGCTGGGTTGAAGGCGCCTGGAACGGCGTTGAACCAGCTCAGGCGGTCGCCTTGCGACTCGATCAGGCGCACGCCAGGGTCACCGGCACGCAGGTGGCCGCCGACCTCGTCCTGAAACTTGTTCCAGGCCTGTGGCGAGTTCCAGCCCGGCGACCAGGCGAACGGCACTTGCTGGCGCGGTTCGGCCGAGCCCGAGTAGCCTTCCATGGAGAAGGCGAACGCGGTGTCCTTGTCCTGCGGGGTACGCGGCTCGTGCACGCTGATGTTGGCGCGCATGGCGGTACGGCCGGAGTAGCGCAGCGGCTCACGGGCAAGCTTCATGCCCTTGATGCGGAATGCCGCGCTTGGCGCTGCGTTGACGATGCCGGCCAGTTGCGGGGCGGCTTCGGCGCAGGCGCTGGTGACGTGGTCCAGCTGGGTCCAGTCGACCGGCTTGTTGAGCAGGGTGGCACGCAGGGCGTGCATCCAGCGCCAGCCTTCGTGGACTTGAATGCTGCTGTCCAGGTACTGCGGGTCGAACACCTGGAAGAAGCGCTGGGCACGGCCTTCCTGGCTGACCAGGGTGCCGTCGCCTTCGGCGAACGAGGCCGCTGGCAGCACCAGGTGGGCGCGGTCGAGGGTCGCGGTCTTGGAGTGGTCGGCAACGATCACCACCTTGGCCGCAGCCAGGGCAGCGTCGACCTTGGCGGCCGCTACGCGGGCGTACAGGTCGTTTTCCAGCACCACGATGGCGTCGGCCTTGCCGCTGATTACAGCGTCCAGCGCGGCATCGACGGAGTCGCCGCCGAGCATGGCCAGGCCCAGGCTGTTGGCCTCAGGCACCACCAGGCTCAGCGAGCCGTTCTTCTCGCGCAGCTGCAGGGCCTTGGCGATGTTGGCAGCGGCTTCGATCAGCGCAGGGTCGGCCAGGGACGTGCCCGCTACCACCAGTGGGCGCTTGGCGGCGACCAGAGCATCGGCGATGCGCTGGGCAAGGGCCTTGGCTTCTGCGTCCAGGCCTTCGACGGCCGGGGCGCTCGGGTCGATGGCGTTGGCCACGGCGAAGCCCAGGCGCGCCAGGTCGGCAGGGGCTGCGTGCACGCATTCCTCGGCCACGTCGTCCAGCTTGGTTTCAGCCAGCGAGGCGATGAACAGCGGGTACAGCGCGTGCTGGCCGATGTTCTTCACCGCAGCGTCGAGCCACGGCTGCACTTTCATCGCTTCGGCCATGGCCTCGGCCTTGCCCTTGGTGGCCTGGCGCACGGCCAGGGCAACGCGGGCAGCGGTTTGGGTCAGGTCTTCACCGAGCACGAACACGGCGTCGTGGTCTTCGATGTCGCGCAGGGTTGGCACCGGCAGCGGGCTGTTGTTCAGCACGTTCAGGGCCAGGCGCACACGGGCCAGCTCGCCGGCTTCCATACCGCTGTAGAAGTAGTCGGCGCCCACCAGCTCACGCAGGCCGTAGTTGCTTTCCAGGCTGGCGCGTGGCGAGCCGATACCGACGATGGTGCGGCCGCGCAGCAGGTCGGCGGCCTTGTCCAGGGCGGCGTCCAGGCTCAGCTTGGTGCCGTCGGCCAGGTAAGGCTGGCGCGGGCGGTCCTTGCGGTTGACGTAGCCGTAGCCGAAGCGGCCGCGGTCGCACAGGAAGTACTGGTTGACCGAGCCGTTGAAACGGTTCTCGATCCGGCGCAGTTCGCCATAGCGCTCGCCCGGGCTGATGTTGCAGCCGCTGGAGCAGCCGTGGCAGATGCTTGGGGCGAACTGCATGTCCCACTTGCGGTTGTAGCGCTCGGAGTGGGTCTTGTCGGTGAACACACCGGTTGGGCAGACCTCGGTCAGGTTGCCGGAGAACTCGCTTTCCAGCACGCCGTCTTCGACGCGGCCGAAGTACACGTTGTCGTGGGCGCCGTACACGCCCAGGTCGGTACCACCGGCGTAGTCCTTGTAGTAGCGCACGCAGCGGTAGCAGGCGATGCAGCGGTTCATCTCATGGGCGATGAACGGGCCGAGGTCCTGGTTCTGGTGGGTACGCTTGGTGAAACGGTAGCGGCGCTCGTTGTGGCCGGTCATTACCGTCATGTCCTGCAGGTGGCAGTGGCCGCCTTCCTCGCACACCGGGCAGTCGTGCGGGTGGTTGGTCATCAGCCATTCGACGACGCTGGCGCGAAACGCCTTGGACTCATCGTCATCGATGGAAATCCAGGTGCCGTCGGAGGCAGGGGTCATGCAGGACATGACGATACGACCACGGGTGTCGTTCTCGTCGGTGTACTGCTTGACCGCACACTGCCGGCAGGCGCCGACGCTACCGAGCGCCGGGTGCCAGCAGAAATAGGGGATGTCGAGGCCCAGTGACAGACACGCCTGTAACAGGTTGTCTGCACCGTTGACTTCGAGCGCTTTGCCGTCTACGTGGATAGTGGCCATTGTTCAAAGTTCTTCGTTGGCCCGCGTGAGCGGGCGTGGCTAATGGAAATCGGTGAGCGTGTGGCACGCCACAATCAGGTTGGGCCTGCCAGTACGCTGGCGAGTGGCACGGACCACCCGCCTAATCATCTTGTTATGCGCCGACCACGATCGGCTTGGCCAGGTTAGGGCGCAGGGTGCCAGCGCTTTCGGGCGCCACACCTGCCTCGAACTCCGACCGGAAGTACTTGATGGCACTGCCCAATGGCTCGACGGCACCTGGTGCGTGAGCACAGAAGGTGCGGCCTGGGCCGAGGAAGTTGACCAGCCCCAGCAGCGTCTCGATGTCTTCGGCGCGGCCCTGGCCTTTTTCCAGTGCGCGCAGCATCTTCACGCTCCATGGCAGGCCGTCGCGGCATGGGGTGCACCAGCCGCACGACTCGCGGGCGAAGAACTCCTCCATGTTGCGCAGCAGCGACACCATGTTGATGCTGTCGTCCACCGCCATGGCCAGGCCCGTACCCATCCGGGTGCCGACCTTGGCGATGCCACCGGCGTACATCTGCGCGTCGAGGTGCTCGGGCAGCAGGAAGCCAGTACCGGCGCCGCCTGGCTGCCAGCACTTGAGCTTGAAGCCGTCGCGCATGCCGCCGGCGTAGTCTTCGAACAGCTCGCGGGCGGTGACGCCGAACGGCAGTTCCCACAGGCCTGGGTTCTTCACCTTGCCGGAGAAGCCCATCAGCTTGGTGCCGTGGTCTTCGCTGCCTTCACGGGCCAGCGACTTGTACCAGTCGTTGCCGTTGGCGACGATGGCCGGCACGTTGCACAGGGTTTCGACGTTGTTCACGCAGGTCGGCTTGCCCCACACGCCCACGGCGGCAGGGAAGGGCGGCTTGGAGCGCGGGTTGGCGCGGCGGCCTTCCAGGGAGTTGATCAGCGCGGTTTCTTCACCGCAGATGTAACGCCCGGCGCCGGTGTGCACGAACAGCTCGAAGTCGAAGCCGCTGCCCAGGATGTTCTTGCCCAGCAGGCCTGCGGCCTTGGCTTCATCGATGGCGCGGTTGAGGTTCTTCGCGGCCGTGGTGTATTCGCCACGCAGGAAGATGTAGCCACGGTAGGCCTTCAGGGCGCGGGCGCTGATCAGCATGCCCTCGACCAGCAGATGGGGCTGTTGCTCCATCAGCATGCGGTCCTTCCAGGTGTTGGGCTCCATTTCGTCCGCGTTGCACAGCAGGTAGCGGATGTTCATGGACTCGTCTTTGGGCATCAGGCCCCACTTCACACCGGTGGGGAAGCCTGCGCCACCGCGGCCCTTGAGGCCGGAATCCTTGACGCTTTGCACGATGTCGTCGGCGGACATCTCGGCCAGTGCCTTGCGCGCGGCGGCGTAGCCGTTCTTCGACTCGTACTCGGCCAGCCATACCGGCTCGCCGTCATCACGCAGGCGCCAGGTCAGCGGGTGGGTTTCGGCCGTACGCGCGATGCGGTTGGCCGGGCCGAAGGAAGTAATGGTCATACGTAACCCTCCAGCAGTTTGGAAACACCGGCCGGCTGCACGTCGCCGAAGGTGTCGTCGTCGATCATCAGGGCCGGGGCCTTGTCGCAGTTGCCCAGGCAGCACACCGGCAGCAGGGTGAAACGCCCGTCCGCGGTGGTTTGGCCCAGGCCGATGCCCAGCTCGTTCTGGATCTGGCTGACCACCGATTCGTGGCCGCCGATGTAGCAGACCATGCTGTCGCACACACGGATGATGTGGCGGCCCACCGGCTGGCGGAAGATCTGGCTGTAGAAGGTGGCCACACCCTCGACGTCGCTGGCCGGGATGCCCAGCACTTCGCCGATGGCGTGGATGGCGCCGTCCGGCACCCAGCCACGTTCTTTCTGGACGATCTTCAGGGCTTCGATGGACGCCGCGCGCGGGTCCTCGTAGTGATGCATTTCGTGCTCGATGGCCGAGCGCTCGGTTTCGCTCAGGGCGAAACGGTCTGTCTGGATAAGCGTGCTGTTCATGCTTAGCGGTCCACGTCAGCCATAACGAAGTCGATACTGCCCAGGTACGCAATGAGGTCGGCGACCATGCTGCCTTTGATCACCGAAGGGATCTGCTGCAGGTGCGGGTAGCTCGGGGTACGGATCCGGGTGCGGTAGCTCATGGTGCCGCCATCGCTCGTCAGGTAGTAACTGTTGATGCCCTTGGTCGCCTCGATCATCTGGAACGACTCGTTGGCCGGCATCACCGGGCCCCACGAGACTTGCAGGAAGTGCGTGATCAGGGTTTCGATGTGCTGCAGGGTGCGCTCTTTCGGCGGCGGCGTGGTCAGCGGGTGGTCCGCCTTGTACGGGCCTTCCGGCATGTTGCGCAGGCACTGGTCGATGATGCGGATACTCTGGCGCATCTCCTCGACACGGACCATGCAGCGGTCGTAGGCATCGCCGTTGTGGGCCAGCGGTACTTCGAACTCGAAATTCTCGTAGCCGGAGTAGGGGCGGGCTTTACGCAGGTCGAAGTCGCAACCGGTGGAACGCAGGCCGGCACCGGTGGTGCCCCATTCCAGGGCTTCCTTGGTGTTGTACGCGGCAACGCCGATGGTACGGCCCTTGAGGATGCTGTTCTGCAGGGCCGCCTTGGTGTATTCGTCCAGGCGCTTGGGCAGCCATTCGACGAAGTCCTTGACCAGCTTGTCCCAGCCGCGCGGCAGGTCGTGGGCGACGCCACCGATGCGGTACCAGGCCGGGTGCAGGCGGAAACCGGTGATCGCCTCGATCACGGTGTAGGCGCGCTGGCGGTCGGTGAAGGTGAAGAACACCGGGGTCATGGCGCCAACGTCCTGGATGTAGGTACCCAGGAACAGCAGGTGGCTGGTGATGCGGAAGAACTCGGCCAACATGATGCGGATCACGTCGACCTTCTGCGGCACCTGGATGCCGGCCAGCTTCTCCACCGCGAGCACGTACGGCAGGTTGTTCATCACCCCGCCGAGGTAGTCGATACGGTCGGTGTAGGGGATGAAGCTGTGCCAGGACTGGCGCTCGGCCATTTTTTCGGCGCCACGGTGGTGGTAGCCGATGTCGGGCACGCAGTCGACGATCTCTTCACCGTCCAGCTGCAGCACGATACGGAAGGCGCCGTGGGCCGAAGGGTGGTTCGGGCCCAGGTTGAGGAACATGTAGTCCTCGTTGGCGCCGTGGCGCTTCATGCCCCAGGCTTCAGGGTTGAAACGTGCCGATTCCTCTTCGAGCTGCTGCTTGGCCAGGGTCAGGCTGTAGGGGTCGAACTCGGTGGCGCGGGCCGGGTAGTCCTTGCGCAGCGGGTGGCCTTCCCAGGTGGGCGGCATCATGATGCGGCTCAGGTGCGGGTGGCCGGCGAAGTCGATGCCGAACATGTCCCACACTTCGCGCTCGTACCAGTTGGCGTTCGGCCAGATACCGGTCACGGTCGGCAGGTTCAGGTCGCCTTCGCTGAGCGACACCTTGATCATCACGTCGCTGTTACGCTCGACCGACAGCAGGTGGTAGAACACGCTGAAGTCGGCGGCTGGCAGGCCACGGCGCTGGGTGCGCAGGCGTTCGTCGACGCCGTGCAGGTCGTACAGCATGCTGTATGGCTTGGCCACGCCACGCAGGAAGCTCAGCACTTCCTTGAGCTGGGCGCGCTTGACCCACAGCACGGGCATGCCGGTGCGGGTTTCCTGGGCGACGAATGCGTCGGCGCCAAAACGGTTGTGCAGTTCGACGACCACATCCTGGTCGTCTGCCTTGTAGGGCGGAATGAAAATAGCGTTGTCCGCTGTCATGGTCTCGGTCGCTTCGGGTCAGCGTTAAGAATGAAGCCAGGCCGCCGGCTCCTTGGGGAGCGGGCGGCAGGTCGCTGGATCAGACTTCGTCGGGGCTGCGCAGGTTGGTTACCGCAATGCGCTGTTCACGACGCAGGTCTTTCTGGGCTGGCATCTCGGCACGGTAGATGCCTTGATCACCAACAACCCAGGAAAGCGGGCGTCGTTCTTGGCCGATCGACTCCTGCAGCAGCATCAAGCCTTGCAGGAAAGCCTCAGGGCGTGGCGGGCAGCCAGGCACGTAGACGTCCACGGGGAGGAACTTGTCGACCCCCTGAACGACCGAGTAGATGTCGTACATGCCACCGGAGTTGGCGCACGACCCCATGGAGATGACCCACTTCGGCTCAAGCATCTGCTCGTACAGGCGCTGAATGATCGGCGCCATTTTGACGAAGCAGGTACCGGCGATGACCATGAAGTCGGCCTGGCGCGGCGAAGCCCGGATGACTTCGGCGCCGAAGCGGGCGATGTCGTGGGGCGCCGTGAAGGCCGTGGTCATTTCCACGTAGCAGCAGGACAGGCCGAAGTTGTACGGCCAGAGGGAGTTCTTGCGCCCCCAGTTGACCGCGCCACGCAGCACATCTTCGAGTTTCCCCATATAGATGTTCTTGTGGACCTGGTCCTCCAGCAGTTGGTCGGTGACGGTTTCCCGATCACCTACCGGGTACTGCTCGTTGGGCGCATCCGGATCGATTCTGGTGAGATTGTATTGCATTGCCAAAGCCTCATTGTTTCAGCTTCGCTTGCCGCTTGCGGCGACCTTCGGGGGCCCAGTCAAGGGCTCCGACGCGCCAAAGGTAGACAAGACCTGCCAACAGAATTGCTATGAAAACGAGTGCTTCGACGAATCCGGTCCAGCCGCTTTCGCGGACGGACACAGACCATGCATACAGGAAGAGGGCTTCGATATCGAAGATCACGAACAGCATCGCGACCAGATAGAATTTGGCGGACAGGCGCAGGCGGGCGCTGCCGACGGGCAGCATGCCGGATTCGAAGGGTTCGTTCTTGGCGCGGCCCCAGGCCTTGCTACCGAGCAGGCTGGAGAGGCCGAGCATGAAGGCACACAGGCCGACGACACCCAGGAGGAAGATGGCAAAGCCCCAGTTGTGGGCGATGAGTCCTGCCGAATCGGACATGCTAGAAATCCTTATACAGAGACCCAGCTCTGCAGTCTGAAATAAGTAGAGCGGCGACGTGGTGTCGCAGGTGCAGTGACCAAATGTCGCAGCTGAATCAATCGGGCTGATTTTATGGGTAAACCCGGTGCAAGTAAATTTTCCGTTGCAAATTTATTCGTAGGATTAAGAACAAAAGGGCCGCGTAACTGGCTGAAAGCCTTGAGATTCGGGCATTGCGAACGGTTTTGTTAATTATGTTTCTTGCGACTGGTAACGAATTACAAGTTGCGTAATGATAATTAATATCATTTGACCTGATGCCTTCTAATTGGGCTGTTCTGCCGCTTGTAAAGTTCATCTGGCGATTTCCCCTACTTGCAAATGCGAAAGAATCTTGTTGTAGCAGCTTTTGCGCGCGTGCGTACCGCTCTGGGTCAATGCTTTGGTGGTTGGGGTGAAGCATAGACGTGATCTGGCGTCATGGCCTGCGGGTGTCCGGCATGACAGGTTTGGCGCCTGTGAGATCGAGCGCCGCCCGCGCGGCGCATCGCGAGCTGCGCTCGCTCCTACAGAGGACCGCGCGCGGTGGCCACATGAACATTGGCCCGAAACAGACGTAGGAGCGAGCGCAGCTCGCGAAGCGCCGCGCGGGCGGCGCTCGATCTCCCCGGCGCTGCACCTCTACCGCCGGGCACCCCACGCCGTGCACCCCAATCCCCACGCAAAAAAAGCCCGGAGCTCTCACAAGCCCCGGGCCTTTCTCGATCAGCTACCCACTATTCAGTGGAACTGCTCCTCCTCAGTCGACCCAGTCAGCGCAGTCACCGACGATGCCCCACCCTGAATCACCGTGGTCATGTCGTCGAAGTAACCCGTGCCCACCTCTTGCTGGTGCGCCACGAAGGTGTAGCCCTTGCTGGCGTCGGCGAATTCCTGCTCCTGCAGCTTCACATACGCGGTCATGTCGTTGCGGGCGTAGTCGTGCGCCAGGTTGAACATGCCGTGCCACATGTTGTGAATGCCCGCCAGGGTGATGAACTGGTGCTTGTAGCCCATCGCCGACAGCTCGCGCTGGAACTTGGCAATGGTCGCGTCGTCCAGGTTCTTCTTCCAGTTGAAGGAAGGCGAGCAGTTGTACGACAGCAGCTGGTCCGGGTACTCCTTCTTGATCGCCTCGGCGAAGCGACGGGCCTCGTCCAGGTCCGGCTTGGCGGTTTCGCACCAGATCAGGTCGGCATACGGGGCGTAGGCCAGGCCCCGGGCGATGGCCTGGTCGAGGCCGGCACGCACCTTGTAGAAGCCTTCGCGGGTACGCTCGCCGATCACGAACGGCTGGTCGTACGGGTCGCAGTCACTGGTCAGCAGGTCGGCGGCGTTGGCGTCGGTGCGGGCCAGGATGATGGTTGGCACGCCAGCCACGTCAGCGGCCAGGCGCGCGGCCACCAGCTTCTGCACCGCTTCCTGGGTCGGTACCAGTACCTTGCCGCCCATGTGGCCGCATTTTTTCACCGAGGCCAGCTGGTCTTCGAAGTGCACGCCGGCGGCGCCCGCTTCGATCATGTTCTTCATCAGCTCGTAGGCGTTCAGCACGCCGCCGAAACCGGCTTCGGCGTCGGCCACGATGGGGGCGAAGTAGTCGATGTAGCCTTCGTCACCTGGGTTCTTGCCGGCTTTCCACTGGATCTGGTCGGCGCGGCGGAACGAGTTGTTGATGCGCTTGACCACGGTTGGCACCGAGTCGACCGGGTACAGCGACTGGTCAGGGTACATGGACTCGGCCGAGTTGTTGTCGGCGGCCACCTGCCAGCCCGACAGGTAGATGGCCTGGATACCGGCTTTTACCTGCTGCACCGCCTGGCCGCCGGTGAGGGCGCCCATGCAGTTGACGAAATCTTTTTCCGGGCGGAAGGACGGGTGGGCACCCTGGGTGACCAGCTTCCACAGTTTTTCTGCACCCACGCGGGCCAGGGTGTGCTCCGGCTGCAGGGAGCCACGCAGGCGAACGACATCGGCGGCGGTGTAGGTACGGGTCACGCCTTTCCAGCGCGGGTTCTCGGCCCAGTCTTTTTCGAGGGCTGCAATTTGCTGTTCGCGTGTCAGTGCCATGGAAATAAACCTCGTCGCATCGATCTTGGGTTAATTGTGCTGATGCTCGGGGCAGATCAGGGGCCTGGCGGCTGTCCTGTCCGGGGGAGTGCGGCAGCGAACGCGAAGGCGCGAGGGGGAAGGAGGTGCAGGCCAGGCGCAAGGGTGCTCCAGCAGTTCGGCTCGTGGTTGCCTTGTGCGGTGCGACGCGATTGCCAGTGCTGCGGTGATGCGCTTCCGTCCCTCGGGACAACTTCTTCGTTGCAGTCGCAATCCCGTCGAACCGCCTTGTGGGCCGTATAGACACGAGGTGCCTCCAGGGGTGGGAGGAGTGCGCCTCGAAGGCCCTTGCCAGGGCCCCTGATTAGCGGGAGCGAGGCCATCATGCCCTCGTGAAAAAGTGCCTGTCAAATGTTTTGTAGTGCTTTTTTAGGCTTACTACATCTTTGGTCTAATGCGACTCTGCGGTCAATTTCAAGGCCTTTGGTCGAGGCCTTGAGTTGCCTGGGATCAGTCCAAAAGGTCGACTTTTACCCGCACTGTCATGTTTTCACCCCGCTGGGTGCTGTAAGTACGGCTTGACGGGTCGCGGCCGGCTTGGCTCTGCTGGTTGTGGCCGGCCAAGGTGATCCACTCACCGAGCCTTCCGGTGATTGTCGTGTCGGTACTTTGCACTTTCACTACATCAGCGCGTTCCTGGCTCATTCGATCGTTATTGGTGCTTATTTGCAGACGAACGGTTTCCCCGCTCAAGCTTGGTGTTACATAGAAACCCTGGGTCACGTTGCGGTATTCGGTGTTGCTCTGGAGGCGCCCGTAGCCGTCCGTACTGGTGCTGGTAATCGGAATGCTCTGGCCCACCTGGATCAGCGCGGGCTGGCCTTCGCTGGCTTGAACCTGCTGCAGGCCGCCCTCGCGGTTGCTGGTGCCGTAGTGGATGACCCGGCCATTGCCGCGGTTGTCCTGGTAGTTGCTGTCATCGTTGTCGACGCTGATCAACAAGCGCTTGGGCGCGGTGTCCAGTTGCTGCAGCAAGGCGCGCAGGTCGTCGATGCGCTCGGCGCTGGCGTTGACGATCAGCTTGTTTTCGAAGGCGCTGACCGTGCCGTCGCGGCCAATGAACGACTGGGCTGCAGGCAGCAGTTCAGCGCTGCTGCGGTGCTGCAGCGGCAGCACCTCGGTGGCGGCCTGGGCACTGAGGCTGGCGGCCAGCAGCAGGGAGGCGAAAAGGGGGCGTAGCGGCATGTCCATGATCTCCGCAGGTGGAATCAACATGATGGCAAATTTGCCGCAGGTTTGCCGGGCCTGGGTCACGGCGCCCGGTTTTTTCCGGTGCCGACACGGCCAATGATGAAACCTTTTTCAGCTTCGCCACTGCCGCTTCGCCTCGGGCTATTCTAGGGGCTCCACTCACTGGAAAAGACAAACCCCATGTCAGGTCCACGAAGTACCACCCCGCGATACGAAGTGCCCGCACCCGCCGGCTAGCTGGTGGTGCGCCCGTGCTTCGCGTCGCCTCCCGCGGCAGGAGCACAGACCATGACCGTAAAAGAACGCAACAACCTCGCTTCCCACTTCACCCCGGCTGCCCACCCAGGGCTTGCCGAAACCTTTGCACGCCTGCACGCCACCCGCCATGGCCTGAGCGAAGCCGAGGCCGCACGCCGGCTGGCCCGCGACGGCGCTAACGAGGCGCTGCACGGCAAACCGCAACCGGCCTGGCTGCAACTGCTGGCTGCGCTGCACAACCCGTTCATCTATGTGCTGCTGGCCCTGGGCGCAATCAGCTTCGTCACCGATTACTGGCTGCCGATTCGGGCAGGCAATGTGGGCGATGCCGACCTGACCAAGGTCGTCATCATCCTCACCATGGTCAGCCTCAGCACCCTGCTGCGTTTCTGGCAGGAGTACCGTTCGGGCAAGGCTGCCAGCGCGCTCAAAGCCATGGTGCGCACCACTGCCACGGTGCTGCGCAGCGAGGCAGAAGGGCAGGACGGGCACCTGCGCGAAGTGCCTATGGCCGAGCTGGTGGTCGGTGATGTGGTGCAGCTGCATGCCGGTGACATGATTCCCGCCGACGTGCGCCTGATCGAGTCGCGCGACCTGTTCATCAGCCAGGCCGTGCTGACCGGCGAAGCGCTGCCGGTGGAAAAGTACGACACCCTCGGCAATGTCGCGCAGAAAAGCGCCGGTGACAGCGATGGCGCCGGGGAGCCGCTGCTGGACAACGCCAATGTGTGCTTCATGGGCACCAACGTGGTCAGCGGGCGCGCCCGTGCGCTGGTGATCGCCACGGGCCGTAACACCTATTTCGGCAGCCTGGCCAAGGCCATTTCCGGCTCGCGCAGCGAAACCGCCTTCGACCGTGGGGTGAACAGCGTCAGCCGCCTACTGATCCGCTTCATGCTGGTGATGGTGCCGGTGGTGTTCCTGCTCAACGGCTTTGCCAAGCATGACTGGAGCGACGCTTTCCTGTTCGCCCTGGCCGTGGCCGTAGGGCTGACCCCGGAAATGCTGCCGATGATCGTCAGCGCCAATCTGGCCAAGGGCGCCGTGGCCATGGCCCGGCGGCGGGTGGTGGTGAAACGCCTGAACGCCATCCAGAACTTCGGCTCGATGGATGTGCTGTGCACCGACAAGACCGGCACCCTGACCGAGGACCGGATCATCCTTGAGCAGTGCCTGGCCGCCGATGGCAGCGCCGACCCGCGGCTGCTGGAACTGGCCTGGCTCAACAGCCATCACCAGAGCGGGGTAAGGAACCTGATGGACCAGGCTGTGCTGCGTCGCACCGCCGAAACCCCAGGGTTCGAGGCGCCGTTCGCCTACACCAAGGTCGACGAGCTGCCGTTCGACTTCATCCGTCGCCGGCTGTCGGTGGTGGTCAAGGACCCGCTGGGTGATCGCCTGATGGTCAGCAAGGGCGCGGTCGAGGAGATGCTGGAGATTGCCAGCCATGTCGAGCTGCATGGCCTGCGTGTGCCGCTCGATGAGCAGCGCCGCAGCCAGCTGCGCGCCTTCGCCGATGCCCGCAATGCCGAAGGGCTGCGCGTGCTGCTGCTGGCAACCCGTGAACTGGGCAATGACTTCAGCAAAGTGCAGTACGCCGTGGAGGATGAACACAACCTGGTGATTCGCGGCATCCTGACCTTCCTCGACCCGCCGAAAGAAAGCGCAGGGCCCGCCATTGAGGCCCTGGCCGGCATGGGTGTGCAGGTCAAGGTGCTGACCGGCGACAGCGCCGAAGTGTGCTGCAAAGTGTGCCATGAGGTGGGGCTGAACCCTGGTGAGCCGCTGCTCGGCCAGGCCATCGAAGGCATGGACGATGCCCGCCTGGCAGCCGAAGTCGAGGTGCGTACGGTGTTCGCACGGCTCACCCCGCTGCAGAAATCGCGGGTGCTCAAGGCCTTGCAGGGTAACGGCCACACCGTGGGTTTCCTGGGCGACGGCATCAATGACGCCCCGGCCCTGCGTGACGCCGATGTGGGCATTTCGGTGGACAGCGCCACCGACATCGCCAAGGAATCGGCCGATATCATCCTGCTCGACAAAAGCCTGCGGGTGCTGGGCGACGGTGTGCTGCAAGGGCGGGAAACCTTCGGCAACATCATGAAGTACCTGTGCATGACCGCCAGCTCCAACTTCGGCAACGTGTTCTCGGTGCTGGTGGCCAGTGCGTTCATCCCGTTCCTGCCGATGCTGGCCATCCAGCTGCTGCTGCAGAACCTGATGTACGACGCTTCGCAGCTGGCCTTGCCATGGGACCGCCTGGATGGCGACTTCCTGGTTGAGCCGCGCAAATGGGATGCCCGTAACATTGGCCGCTTCATGCTCTGGGTGGGGCCGACCTCGTCGGTGTTCGACATCACCACGTTCGCCCTGATGTGGTACGTGTTCGCCGCCAACAGCGTGCACATGCAGGCGCTGTTCCAGTCGGGCTGGTTCGTCGAGGGGCTGCTGTCGCAAACGCTGGTGGTGCACATGCTGCGCACCCGCAAGGTGCCGTTCTTCCAAAGCCGCGCCGCATTGCCAGTGACCCTGGCCACGCTGCTGGTGATGGGCCTGGGCATCTACCTGCCGTTCTCCTCGCTGGGGGCGATGGTCGGGCTGGTGCCGCTGCCGCTGGCCTACTTCCCTTGGCTGGTGGCGACGCTGGTGGGCTATTGCGTGCTGGCGCAAACCATCAAGACCCTGTACATCCGCAGGTTCGGCCAGTGGTTCTGAGTGAGTAGGGCGCGAGGTGATGGAGAATGCCGCCAGGGTAGCCTGGCGGTGGCCGCTGGCCGACATTTTCCGTAACATCGCGCCCCTTGTTTTTTGCAACGTGCGCTTGCACTGCCGCTCAGGAACCCCATGAAACCCGCCCGACTACGCGCCGACCTGCTCGCCGGCCTTACTACCTCGTTCGCCCTGGTGCCCGAGTGCATCGCCTTTGCCCTGGTGGCCCACCTCAACCCGTTGATGGGCCTCTACGGCGCCTTCATCATCTGCACCCTGACCGCGCTGTTTGGCGGTCGGCCTGGGATGATTTCCGGTGCCGCCGGCTCCATGGCGGTGGTGATCGTTGCCCTGGTGGTGCAGCACGGCGTGCAGTACCTGCTGGCCACTGTGCTGCTGGGCGGCGGGATCATGATCCTGTTCGGCCTGCTGCGCCTGGGCAAGCTGGTGCGCCTGGTGCCGTACCCGGTGATGCTCGGTTTCGTCAACGGCTTGGCGATCGTCATTGCCATGGCCCAGCTGGAGCATTTCAAGGACGGTGAGCACTGGCTGGGTGGTACGCCGCTGTACCTGATGATCGGCCTGGTGGCCTTGACCATGCTGGTGGTCTATCTGCTGCCCAAGCTCACCCGCGCGGTGCCCCCGGCGCTGGTGGCGATTCTCGGGGTTGGCGTGCTGGTGTACCTGCTCGATTTGCCGACCCGCACCCTGGGCGACATGGCCCATATCGCCGGTGGCCTGCCGCAACTGGCCCTGCCGCAGGTGCCGTGGAGCCTGGATACCCTCAAGGTCATCGCCCCGTATGCCGTGCTGATGGCCCTGGTCGGCCTGCTGGAAACCTTGCTGACCCTCAACCTCACCGATGAAATCACCGAAAGCCGAGGCTTTCCGGACCGCGAGTGCGTGGCCCTGGGCGCGGCCAACCTGGTGTCTGGCTTGTGCGGTGGCATGGGCGGCTGCGCGATGATCGGCCAGACCGTGATCAACCTCAGCTCCAATGGCCGGGGCCGGTTGTCTGGCGTGGTGGCCGGGGTGATGATCCTGCTGTTCGTGCTGTTCCTGTCGCCGCTGATCGAGCGCATACCGTTGGCGGCGCTGGTGGGGGTGATGTTCGTGGTGGCCCAGCAGACCTTTGCCTGGGCGTCGTTGCGGGTGCTGCACAAGGTGCCGGTGAGCGATGTGCTGGCGATCGTGGCGGTCACCGTGGTCACGGTGTTTACCGACCTGGCCACGGCGGTGCTGTTCGGCATCGTTATCGCGGCGGTGAATTTTGCCTGGCAGCATGCCCGTGAGCTGTATGCCGACAGCCATGAAGACGGCGAGGGGGGCAAGCATTACCAGGTACATGGCACGCTGTTCTTTGCCTCGACCACGCCGTTTCTGAATCAGTTCGACCCGGCGGGCGACCCGGCCAAGGTGACCCTGGACTGCCAGCACCTGAGCTTTGTCGATTATTCGGCGATCGCTGCGTTGAAGACCTTGCGCGAGCGTTATGCCAAGGCGGGCAAGCATTTGCGCGTGGTGCATTTGTCGGAGCGTTGCAAGAAGCTGCTTAAACGGGCGGGTGAGCAGCATTGAACCTGTTTCGGCCCTGATCGCGAGCTGCGCTCGCTCCTACCGAGAGGGCGCGATCCCCGTAGGAGCGAGCGCAGCTCGCGATCAGGGCCCTCAGCCGCCTCACTCCCCGCGGTTCTTCTTGACGATGCCATCGGCAATGCTCGCCGGGGCCTCGGCATAGCGGGTGAACTCCATCGAGAAGCTGGCCCGCCCCTGGGTCATCGAACGCATCGAGGTGGCATAGCCGAACATCTCGCCCAGCGGCACCTCGGCGCGGATCACCTTGCCGGCAGGGGTTTCGTCGCCATCCTGGATCATCCCCCGACGCCGGCTCAGGTCGCCGAGAATGTCGCCCTGGTACTCCTCGGGCGTTACCACCTCCACCTTCATCACCGGCTCCAGCAGCACTGCGCCGCCTTTTTGCGACAACTGCTTGGTGGCCATGGAGGCGGCGATCTTGTAGGCCATTTCGTTGGAGTCGACGTCGTGGTAGGAGCCGTCGTACACCGCCGCCTTCAGGTTGATCAGCGGGTAGCCGGCCAGCACGCCGTTCTTCATCTGCTCCTCGATGCCCTTCTGAATCGCCGGAATGTACTCGCGCGGCACCACGCCGCCGACGATCTCGTTGATGAACTCCAGGCCTTCCTTGCCTTCATCACCGGGGGCGAAGCGAATCCAGCAGTGACCATACTGGCCACGGCCGCCGGACTGGCGAACGAAGCGGCCTTCGATTTCGCAGGTGTTGCGGATTTTCTCGCGGTAAGCCACCTGCGGCTTGCCGATATTGGCCTCGACGTTGAATTCGCGGCGCATGCGGTCAACGATGATGTCCAGGTGCAGCTCGCCCATGCCCGAAATGATGGTCTGGCCGGTTTCTTCGTCGGTGCGCACGCGGAAGGATGGGTCTTCCTGGGCCAGCTTGCCCAGGGCGATGCCCATTTTTTCCTGGTCGGCCTTGGTCTTGGGCTCCACGGCCACGGAAATCACCGGGTCGGGGAAATCCATGCGTTCGAGGATGATCGGCTTGTCCATGTCGCACAGGGTGTCGCCGGTGGTGACATCCTTCATGCCGATCAGCGCGGCGATATCGCCGGCGCACACGTCCTTGATCTCGGCGCGCTGGTTGGCGTGCATCTGCACCATGCGGCCGATGCGTTCCTTCTTGCCCTTGACCGAGTTGAGCACCGCATTGCCTGAGCTGAGTACGCCGGAATACACCCGGGCGAAGGTCAGGGTGCCGACGAAGGGGTCGGTGGCGATCTTGAACGCCAGCGCGGAGAACGGCTCCTTGTCGTCGGCGTGGCGCTCCAGGTGCTTGTCTTCGTCGTCCGGGTCGGTGCCCTTGATCGCCGGGATTTCCGAGGGTGCCGGCAGGTAGTCGATGACCGCGTCGAGCATCAGCGGCACGCCCTTGTTCTTGAACGAGGAGCCAAGGATGGTGGGCACGATTTCGTTGGCGATGGTGCGCTGGCGCAGGGCCGCCTTGATCTCCTCGACGCTCAGCTCCTCGCCTTCGAGGAACTTCTCGGTCAGCGCGTCATTGGCCTCGGCCGCAGCCTCGACCATGTGCGCCCGCCACTCGTCGGCCAGCGCCTGCAGCTCGGGCGGGATGGCTTCCTCGCGGTAGCTGGTGCCTTGGTCGGCGTCGTTCCAGTAGATGGCCTTCATCTTCACCAGGTCGATCTGGCCGATGAAGTTTTCCTCGCTGCCGATGGCCAGCTGGATCGGCACCGGGTGGTGGCCCAGGCGCTGGTCGATCTGGCGCACCACGCGCAGGAAGTCGGCACCCTGGCGGTCCATCTTGTTGATGTAGGCCAGGCGCGGCACATGGTACTTGTTGGCCTGCCGCCACACCGTCTCGGACTGCGGTTCGACCCCGTCGGCGCCGCTGAATACCACCACCGCGCCGTCGAGCACGCGCAGCGAGCGCTCCACCTCGATGGTGAAGTCGACGTGGCCGGGGGTGTCGATGATGTTGAAGCGGTACTTGTCGGCAAACTGCTTGGTCGAGCCTTGCCAGAACGCCGTGGTCGCTGCCGAGGTGATGGTGATGCCGCGCTCTTGCTCCTGGGCCATCCAGTCCATGGTCGCGGCGCCGTCGTGCACCTCGCCCATCTTGTGGTTGACCCCGGTGTAGAACAGGATGCGCTCGGTGGTGGTGGTCTTGCCGGCGTCCACGTGGGCGACGATGCCGATATTGCGGTACAGCTCGATGGGCGTTGTGCGGGCCATGGCAGGCTACCTGCGGCGGTGCGGATTCTCCCACGGTAGCAGAGCGGGAGAATCTTGCCCGACCGCCGAGCCGTCAGTCGGCCTGGGCTTGCAGCATCCACTGGCCGTCGCTTTCACGGGCCAGGCCGCTGGCCGGCAGCAGCGCCAGCAGGCGTTCGTGCAGGGTCGCGTCGGTGAAGGTCTTGAGGGTGGCCAAATCCAGCGCGCCAACCAGGCTGAGCTCGGCCTTGGTGTACGACAGCCAGGCCTTTTTCAGCACCTGGGCGACGTCGCTGCCGGCGGTGCTGGCGAAGCGGCGGTGCCACTGGCGGCCTTCGAAGGTGAAGCTGTGGGCATGGCTGTAGCGGCTTTGGTCTTCACCTTCGGCGCAGCGGTGGCAGCGGCAAGGGCCTTCGCCGAAGGCATTGCGCAGGTAGCTGTTGAAGTCCACGACGGGCTTGAGGGTCAGGCGTTTGTCGACCTCGAACAGGTCGGCGATCAGGGGTTCTTCGGCGCTCACTCAGGTGTCCTCGTGTGGTGTGGCGTGCATCGGCGGGCACCCTAACAGATTGGGCCCGCTTTTGCAGGTCCGGCCTCTTCGCGGGGCAAGCCCGCTCCTACACGGACCAACCTGTAGGAGCGGGCTTGCCCCGCGAAGAGGCCGGTAGAGACAACCGCCACCGCCTGCCGTACTCTACGCGCCCATACGCCAACACTCTTTTGAGGTAACCCCGCTTGAGCACCCAGTACCCGTGCACCGCCACCGTGACCATCAGCGCCGAAGACCGCGGCGGCGACACCGAGGCCTCGGAAAACCCCGGCATGCGCGTTGGCCTGGAAGCGGTAACCGAAACCCTGAAGAAGGTGCATTTCGTCGGTACGCTCGCCGCTCCGGAAAAACCTGCCACGCACATCTGCGTGACCCTGGAGAACGGCCTGACCTACTACGGCCCCATCGTCAACGGCCACGCCGAACTCGAAGGCGGCTGGATCGCCTTCGAGTCCGACATGCTCACCCCTGAAGAGCTGGGCCTGTAAGCCTCAGGCCAGCTCGCCCAGGCACTGCTCCAGGATATCCAAGCCTTCTTCGAGCACCGCCTGCTCGATGGTCAGTGGTGCCAGCAGGCGAATGATGTGCCGCGCCTTGCCGCTGGGCATCAGCAGCAACCCCTTGGCCCGCGCGGCCTCCAGCACCTTGGCCAGGTGCGCCGGCGCCGGGCTGCCATCGGCATTGACCAGTTCGATGCCGCGCATGGCGCCCACCCCGGTCAGGCGGCCGATGAACGGGCTCAACCCTGACGCTTTCCAGCGCCCATGGCGGCTGACGATCGCCTGCTCCTGGCGTTCACCCCAGGTGGCAAGGTTTTCATCGCTCATCTGCGCCAGGCTCGCCAGGGCCGCCGCGCAAGCAATCGGGTTGCCCGAGTAAGTGCCACCCAGCCCCCCTTTAGGCAGCGCCGCCAGCAGCGCCTGGCGCCCGACCACCGCGCCCAGCGGCAGGCCACCGGCAATGCTTTTTGCCAGCAGCAGCAGGTCGGGCTCTATCCCCAGGCGCGGGAAGGCGAAGCGCTGGCCGGTGCGGCCGAAACCGGACTGGATTTCATCGATGATGATGAGAATCCCGTGCGCGTCGCAGAAGCGGCGCAGGGCCTGGGCGAAGGCCGGGTCCAGGGCGAGGAAGCCGCCTTCGCCTTGCACCGGCTCGAAGATGAACGCCGCCACGTCCTCCACCGCCAGCTCGACGCTGAACAGCCGCTCCATGGCCTTGAGCGCCTGTTCGCAGGTGATGCCGGTGTCGCTGCCGGGGTAGGGCAGGTGGTACACCGGCCCTGGCAGCTCGCCAACCCGTTGCTTGTAGGGGGCGACCTTGCCGTTGAGGTTCAGGGTGGCCAGGGTGCGGCCGTGGAAACCACCGTCGAAGGCGATGATGGCGCGCTTGCCGGTGGCGCCGCGGGCCACTTTCAGGGCGTTTTCCGCCGCTTCAGCACCGCTGTTGGTGAGCATGCCGGCCAGCGGGTAGCTGACCGGGACGAACTGGCGCAGGCGCTCCATCAGTTCCAGATAGGGCGCATGGGGGGCGGCGTTGAAGGCGTAATGGGTCAGGCGGCTGGCCTGGGCCTGGACGGCGGCGACCACCGCCGGGTTGCAGTGGCCCAGGTTGAGCACGCCGATACCGCCGACGAAGTCGATGTAACGTTTGCCGTCGGTGTCCCAGACTTCGGCGTTACGGCCATGGGAAAGTGTGATCGGGTGAACGATGGCAATGGACTGGCTGATACTTTCCTGGTTCATGGGCACGCGGACCTTGTTCGAGTTTCTTACTATCCAAGCGTGCCGGGGACGCTGTGCGCAAACGAATTATCCGATCGGGGTCATTCCTCTGATTCATGAACTTGTGTGCGACCTGTAGGAGCGGGCTTGCCCCGCGAAAGGGCCGCCTAGGGTGCCTCAATCCCCCTCGGCCACCCGCTCCCGAATCCACTGCACGAACGCCCGCACCTTGGGCACCTCGGCCGCATGCTCGGCATGGGCCATGAAGTGCCGCCCATTGCTCGCCACCGGGTGGTCCCAGGCCACCACCAGCTTGCCCTCGGCCAGTTCCTCGGCCACCAGGTAACGCGGAATCAGGGCAATCCCGCAGCCGGCGATGGCCGCGCGGATGCACAGGTAGAACGTGTCGAACCTGGGCCCGTGGTAGCTGTTCTGGCTGTGCAAGCCCAGCCCCAGGAACCACTCGTGCCACGCCTCTGGCCGCGAAGCGCACTGCAGCAGGCGGTGCTCGGTCAACGCCTGGGCACTGGCGAAGCCGCAGCTGGCGCGCAGTTGCGGGGCGCACACCGGCACCACCGCCTCGCTGAACAGCTCGATGCAGGTTGCCCCTGGCCAGGTGCCCTGGCCGAAGAAGAACGCGATATCCGCCTTGGCCTGCACCAGGTCGAAGGGCTCCAGTTCGTTGCGGATGTCCAGGTGGATGCGTGGATGGCGGTCACCGAAACCCTTGAGCCGCGGCACCAGCCAGCGCGCACCGAAGGTCGGCTGGGTGGCGATGCGCAGCACCTCGGTTTCGTCGCCGTAGCTGAGGATGTAGCGGCTGGAGATGTCGATCTGGGTGAGGATCTTGTTCACCTCGGTGAGGTACAGGGCACCGGCCGGGGTCAGGTGCAGGCGCCTGCGAATACGCTGGAACAGCGAGTGCGCAAGCATGTCCTCAAGCTGCGCTACCTGCTTGCTGACGGCGCTCTGGGTCAGGTGCAGCTCCTGCGCGGCGCGGGTGAAGCTCAGGTGGCGGGCAGCGGCTTCGAAGCATTGCAAGGCGGTGGTCGAGGGCATCAGGCGTTTGGGCATGGCAGGCGCGTACCGAGCAAAAAAGGAAGAAGTTCATTCCATATCGGAATCATGTGCTTCGAAAAGGTCGTTTGTTGACCTCGCTCTATAGATTAATACTTGCCTCGACCAACGAAGACAACCCGGTTCGGCGAAGAGGAGGAAAGTGCACGACCGGCCATTAAAAACAACAACAACGCGCACAACGACCTAGACGAATTCTGCTCCAACTTTTCAGCTGTCAGTCATGACGGCCGACCCATTCGAGGGTTCTCCATGGCTTCGCTACACAACAACAAACAGCGTTCCTTGCAGCACGGCCTGACCTCCCGTCAGGTGTCCATGATCTCCATCGCCGGTATCATCGGCGCTGGCCTGTTCATCGGTTCCTCCAACGCCATCGCCACTGCTGGCCCGGCCATTCTCATCTCCTACGCCATGACCGGCCTGCTGGTGCTGCTGGTGATGCGCATGCTCGGCGAAATGGCCATCGCCAACCCCAACAGCGGCTCGTTCTCCACCTATGCCTCCGAGGCCATCGGCCCTTGGGCGGGCTTTACCATCGGCTGGCTGTACTGGTGGTTCTGGGTGCTGATCATTCCGGTCGAGGCCATTGCCGGCGCCGATATCCTGCATGCCTATTTCCCGGCCGTGCCGTCCTGGCTGTTCGCCTTCCTGATCATGCTGGTGCTGTCGGGCAGCAACCTGGTCAGCGTGAAGAACTTCGGCGCCTTCGAATACTGGTTCGCGCTGGTCAAGGTGATTGCCATCATTGCCTTCATCGCGGTGTGCAGCCTGGCGGTGTTCGGGTTCTGGCCGCTGGCCGAGGTGTCGGGCGTCAGCCGCCTGTGGGACAACGGCGGCTTCATGCCCAACGGCTTCGGTACAGTGCTGGGGGGCGTGCTGATTACCATCTTCTCGTTCTTCGGTGCCGAGATCGTCACCATCGCCGCCGATGAAACCGCCAACCCCAAGGACAAGATCCGCCGCGCCACCAACCTGGTGGTGTACCGCATCGCCATCTTCTACCTGGCGTCGATCTTCCTGGTGGTGTCGCTGGTGGCCTGGAACGACCCGCAGCTCAAGGCGGTGGGTTCGTTCCAGCGGGTGCTGGAAGTGCTCAACGTACCCGGCGCCAAGCTGCTGGTCGACCTGGTGGTGCTGGTGGCCGTGACCAGCTGCATGAACTCGGGCCTGTATACCGCCTCGCGGATGCTGTATTCGCTGGGGGCTCGCGGCCAGGCGTTGAGCATGACCAAGCGCATCTCCGGCGCCGGCGTGCCAACCGTGGCGGTGATCCTGTCGACCCTGGCGGGCTTCGTCGGTTGCGTCGTCAACTATGTGCTGCCCGGCAAGGTGTTTGGTTTCCTGCTGTCCACCACCGGTGCCATCGCCTTGCTGGTGTACCTGGTGATTGCCGTGTCGCAGCTGCGCATGCGCGCCCGCGCCGACCGTGAGGGGCGGCCGCTGGAGCTGAAGATGTGGCTGTTCCCGTGGCTGACCTGGCTGGTGATCGGCACCATCGTCATGGTCCTGGGCTATATGCTGTTCAGCGATGCCTACCGCTATGAAACGCTGATGACGGCGGGGGTGACCCTGTTCATCCTGCTGGTTTCGCTGACCCAGAAGGGCAGCAGGGCGGTGGCCCAGGCAGCCTGAGGCTTGGGTGCTGGAAGGGGGCGTTTCGCGCCCCCGATGGTCAAATCGCGGCGCGGTCCCTTAAAGTGGGCGTTTCCATGGATTGCAGGAAACGAGCATGACCGATCTGAGCGCTTTCCCCATCACCCGTAAATGGCCGGCGCAGCACCCCGAGCGCCTGCAGCTGTATTCGCTGCCCACGCCCAATGGCGTCAAGGTGTCGATCATGCTGGAGGAGATCGGCCTGGCCTACGAGCCGCACAAGGTCAGCTTCGACACCGACGACCAACTGACCCCCGAATTCATTTCCCTGAGCGCCAACAACAAGATCCCGGCAATCCTCGACCCCAACGGGCCGGGTGGCCAGCCGCTGGCCTTGTTCGAGTCGGGTGCGATCTTGCAGTACCTGGCGGAGAAAAGCGGGCAACTGTTGAGCCAGGACCCGGCCCAGCGCTACCAGACGCTGCAGTGGCTGATGTTCCAGATGGGCGGCATCGGGCCGATGTTCGGCCAGGTGGGGTTCTTCCATTTTTTTGCCGGCAAGGAGTACGAGGACAAGCGCCCGCGTGACCGCTACGTCAACGAATCGAAGCGCCTGCTGGGTGTGCTGGACCGTCACCTGAAAGGGCGCCAGTGGATGGTCGATGACTACAGCATCGCCGATATCGCCATCTTCCCCTGGGTGCGCAACCTGGTGGAGCGCTACAATGCACGGGATCTGGTCGGCTTCGATGAGTTCAAGGAAGTGCAGCGCGTGCTGGCCAGCTTCCTCGAACGCCCGGCCGTGCAACGGGGCCTGAAAATCCCCGCCTGACCCCCAAAACGAACGGAATTTGGGTAGGAGCGAGCGGAGCTCGCGATGGGGCGCGCAGCGGCCCAGGTTCTCAGCTTCGCAGCACAGGATGCCGGGGCTGCTTTGCAGCCCATCGCGAGCTTCGCTCGCTCCTACCCAGCGATTTGGCACAGCAGCCAGTACAGGCACCCGGCCAGCAGCATCGCCGCCGGTAGGGTGAGCACCCAGGCCATCATCAAGTTGACCAGCGTACGCTTCTGAATGCCCGAGCCATTGGCCACCATGGTGCCGGCTACCCCGGAACTCAGCACATGGGTGGTCGATACCGGCAAACCGAACATATCCGCCGCACCGATGGTGCACATTGCCACCAGCTCGGCCGAGGCGCCCTGGGCATAGCTCAGGTGCGCCTTGCCGATCTTCTCGCCCACCGTCACCACGATGCGCTTCCAGCCGACCATGGTGCCCAGCCCCAGGGCAAGGGCCACGGCTACCTTGACCCATAGCGGAATATAGCGGGTAGCGGCGTCGATCTGGGCCTTGAAGGCCTGCAGGTGGCTGAGGGTTTCGGCATCGAAGGCCACCTGCCGGTCGTGCTCCAGCAGGCGGATGGCTTCGCTGGTCAGGTACATGTCGTTGCGCACGTTGGCCATGGCCTCGGCCGGCACCCGCTGCAGCGAGCCATAGCCTTCGACTTCCTCGCCGATCATGCCCGCCAGCGCGGCCAACGCGGGCACCAGCTGCGGGCTGGCCTCGGGGGCGGCAACGAAGGCAGTGAGCACCTGGCGTGGGTCAGCCGGGGGCGCTTGCGGGGCGCTGCGCACCAACGCCTGCCGGGTGGCTTCGGCCACCGCGGAAAAATGCTGCGCCTGGTCGCTGGGCATGGTTTTGTTCAAGGCGTAGGCCATCGGCAGGGTGCCGACCAGAATCAGCATGATCAGGCCCATGCCTTTCTGGCCATCGTTGGAACCGTGGGCGAACGACACCCCGGTGCAGGTCAGAATCAGCAGGCCGCGAATCCACCAGGGCGGCGGCGTGCGGCCTTGCGGCGCCTGGTACAGCGCCTGGCGCTTGACCAGCGCACGCAGGGCGAGCAGCAGCAAGGCCGCGCAGGCAAAGCCGATCAAGGGCGAGAACAGCAAGGCGTAGCCGACCTTGCTTGCCTGCGCCCAGTCCACCCCACTGGTGCCGCTGCGCCCATGCATCAGCGCATTGGCCACGCCCACACCGATGATCGAGCCGATCAGCGTGTGCGAAGACGACGCCGGCAGCCCCAGCCACCAAGTGCCGAGGTTCCAGATGATGGCGGCCAGCAGCAGGGCGAAGACCATGGCGAAGCCGGCCGAGGAGCCCACCTGCAGAATCAGCTCCACCGGCAGCAGGGCAATGATGCCGAAGGCCACTGCGCCGCTGGAAAGCAGCACGCCAAGAAAATTGCACAGCCCCGACCACACCACTGCCACCGGTGCCGGCAGCGAATGGGTGTAGATCACCGTGGCCACCGCATTGGCGGTGTCATGAAAGCCATTGACGAACTCGAAGCCCAGGGCAACCAGCAGCGCCAGGCCCAGCAACAGGAACGGCGTGACGGTGGTGATGACCGTACCGCTGGCCGAAACATCCTGTTTCAGGCTCCAGGCGGTGTAGGCGATGCCGGCCAGGAGCAGGCCGAAGAACAGCACGAGGGTGGCACGCCCAGGCCGGTGGGAAAGCTGCGGGCCGGCCTCGCGTTGTGCCAGTGGCGGCTGGCTGGCCAGGGACGGGGTTGCCATGGGGGCTCCGGGTGGCAGTTGCCGAAGGCCCTGAGCATAGAAACAATTCCCAAGGTGGACGTGACCCGGGTCAATGAATTGCCTAGGCTCAAGACGAACGGTAGAGGCGGGAAACGTTGATGAAGTGTGGCAAACCCTTGGCGTTGATAGCCGCCACCGACGCCGATCGTGATTTCGCCCGCGACCTGACGCGAAGGGCGATGCTGCCCTATTACCGTGACTTCGACCTGTTGTGGGTGGAGGACGCCTTCGATCAGGCCTGGGGCTGGCGCGAGCAATGGCTGATCGTGCAGCAGGGCGCAGTGCTGGGCTATTGCAGCCTCAGCCAGGACCGCCAGGCCTTGTTCATTCGCGAACTGCACCTGCTGCCCGAGCACCGCGGCCGCGGCGTGGGTCAACAGGTGCTGGAAACCCTGGCCGGCTGGGCAGCGCAACGGCATTTGCCGCTGCTACGGTTGATGGTGTTCAGGAATAACCCAGCGCGGCAGCTGTACCGGCGCTGCGGGTTTGCCGAGATGGGCGAGGATGAATGCTTCGTCAGAATGCAACGCAGCATCGGTTGAGCGGTGCCGTTGCCAGGCCCGCTGCTGGCGCAATACTGGCTTGCGACGGGCGCTGGTGATGGGCATAGTGACCGCTGGGTCTACCTTTGCTCACAGGGCTGTGAGCGGTGCCCGACGATTACCCGTAACCAGGAGAAGCCTGAAATGAATGGACTCGGTCCACGCCTAAGGGAAGAGCGTGAACGGCTGGGCATGACCCAGCGTGTGTTTGGCGATATTGGCGGCGTCGAACCCAATGCCCAGGGCAAGTATGAGAGCGGCGAACGTACGCCCCGGGTCGATTACCTGGCGGCCCTGGCAGCCAAAGGCGTCGATGCGTTGTATGTCCTCAGCGGCGTGCGCACCCCGGCGCCACTGGAAAGCCTGAGCGCGGATGAAACCGGCCTGCTAGGCGCGTTCCGGCGATTGCCGAGCGCCGACCAGGCGGCTTTCGGGCACTTGCTGGGGCGGCTGGTGAGCGAGGGCGGCCACCGCGAGCTGGTGCGCCTGCCACGGCCGGAGCGTCAGACGTTTCTGAAGGAAGTTTTACGCTAGGTCCGCCATGAAAAATTTTGTTAAGGTGGCGGGATCCAATCGCCCTGTTGACGAGGTGTCTGCTTGATTAGGGTCCTAGTGGTCGACGATCACGATCTGGTACGAACCGGGATTACCCGCATGCTCGCCGATATCGATGGCCTGCAGGTGGTGGGGGAGGCAGATTCGGGCGAGTCGGCCATCAAGCTGGTCCGTGAGCTGAAGCCCGACGTCGTGCTGATGGACGTGAAGATGCCAGGCATCGGCGGCCTGGAAGCTACCCGCAAATTGCTGCGCAGCCACCCGGACATCAAGGTGGTGGCCGTCACCGTGTGCGAAGAAGACCCGTTCCCCACGCGCCTGATGCAGGCTGGGGCCGCGGGCTACCTGACCAAGGGCGCTGGCCTGGATGAAATGGTCCAGGCCATTCGCCTGGCCTTCGCCGGGCAGCGTTACATCAGCCCGCAGATTGCCCAGCAGCTGGCGCTGAAGTCGTTCCAGCCGCAAGGCTCGCCGTTCGATGCGTTGTCGGAGCGGGAAATCCAGATCGCCCTGATGATCGTCGGCTGCCAAAAGGTGCAGATCATCTCCGACAAGTTGTGCCTGTCACCCAAGACCGTCAATACTTACCGTTATCGGATCTTCGAAAAACTCTCGGTCACCAGCGACGTCGAACTGACGTTGCTGGCCGTTCGCCACGGTATGGTTGACGCAAGCCTGTAAAACCTCATGTCACAAGTCTTTGATGCCAGCGCGTTCCTGGCCACCTGCAGCGGCCGCCCGGGCGTGTACCGGATGTTCGATGCCGAGGCGCGCCTGCTTTACGTGGGCAAGGCCAAGAACCTCAAGAAACGCCTGGCCAGTTATTTCCGCAAGACGGGCCTGGCGCCGAAAACCGCCGCGCTGGTGGGGCGTATCGCTCAGGTTGAAACCACCATCACCGCCAACGAAACCGAAGCGTTGCTGCTTGAGCAGAACCTCATCAAGCAATGGCGGCCGCCGTACAACATCCTGTTGCGCGACGATAAGTCCTACCCGTATGTATTCCTGTCCGACGGTGAATTCCCACGCCTGGGGATCCACCGTGGCGCGAAGAAGGCCAAGGGCCGTTATTTCGGCCCTTACCCCAGTGCCGGGGCCATTCGTGAAAGCCTGAGCTTGCTGCAGAAGGCGTTTTCCGTGCGCCAGTGCGAAGACAGCTACTACGCCAACCGCACCCGGCCCTGCCTGCAGTACCAGATAAAACGCTGCAAGGGGCCGTGCACCGACCTGGTCAGTGCCGAGGAATACGCCGAGGATGTGCGCCATTCGGTGATGTTCCTCGAAGGCCGCAGCCAGCAGTTGGGCAATGAGCTGAACGAGGAAATGGAAAAGGCCGCCATGGCCTTGAACTTCGAAAAGGCCGCCGAGCTGCGTGACCAGATCGCCTTGTTGCGGCGGGTTCAGGACCAGCAATACATCGAAGGCGGTTCTGGCGATGTCGACGTGGTGGCGGCCTTCGTCAACCCCGGTGGCGCCTGCGTGCACCTGATCAGCGTGCGCGGTGGCCGGGTGCTGGGCAGCAAGAACTTCTTCCCGCAGGTGGGCATCGAGGAGGAGGTGGCCGAGGTGATGGCCGCGTTCCTGTCGCAATACTACCTGGGCAACGCCGAGCGCGAACTGCCCGGCGAGCTGATCGTCAACGTGGTGCACGAGGATTTTGCCACCATCACCGAGGCGCTGCAGAGCCTGCGTGGGCGCGAGCTCAGCATCAGCCACCGGGTGCGCGGCACCCGTGCGCGCTGGCAACAGCTGGCGGTGACCAACGCCGAACAGGCGCTCAATGCGCGCCTGGCCAACCGTCAGCACATGGCCGCGCGTTTCGAGGCCCTGGCCGAAGTGCTTGGCCTGGACGAGGTGCCGCAGCGCCTGGAGTGCTACGACATCAGCCACTCCAGTGGCGAAGCCACGGTGGCCAGTTGCGTGGTGTTCGGCCCCGAAGGCCCGCTGAAATCCGATTATCGCCGCTTCAATATCGAAGGCGTCACCGCAGGCGATGACTACGCGGCCATGCACCAGGCCCTGACCCGCCGCTACGGGCGTATCAAGGACGGCGAGGGCAAGCTGCCCGATGTGCTGCTGGTGGACGGCGGCAAGGGCCAGCTGAACATGGCCCGCGAAGTGATGCAGGAGCTGGCCTTCACCGACCTGACCCTGCTCGGCGTCGCCAAGGGCGTGACCCGCAAGGCCGGCTTCGAAACCCTGTACCTCAACGATGTTGCCCATGAGTTCACCCTCAAGGGCGACAACCCGGCCCTGCACCTGATTCAGCAGATCCGCGACGAAGCCCACCGTTTTGCCATCACCGGCCACCGTGCCCGGCGCGGCAAGGCGCGCCGGGTTTCCAGCCTGGAAGACGTGGCCGGGGTAGGGCCCAAGCGGCGCCGCGACCTGCTCAAGCACTTCGGTGGCCTGCAAGAGCTCAACCGCGCCAGTATCGACGAGATCGCCAAGGCGCCCGGCATCAGTAAAAAGCTTGCCGAGTCGATTTATGCCAGCCTGCATAGCGAGTAGAATGCCGGGCTCAACCCGCAGCCAGTCGTACCGATGAATATTCCAAACCTGCTCACCGTTCTACGCGTCCTGCTCATCCCGATCTTCATCCTGCTGTTCTATGTGCCCTATCACTGGAGCTACACGGCCGCCAGCACGGTGTTCGCCATCGCCGCCGCCACCGACTGGCTGGACGGCTACCTGGCCCGGCGCCTGGAGCAGAGCACGCCGTTCGGCGCCTTCCTCGACCCGGTTGCCGACAAGCTGATGGTGGCCGTGGCCCTGGTGCTGTTGGTGCAGGTGCACGCCAATTTCTGGCTGACCCTGCCGGCGGCGGTGATCATCGGCCGCGAGATCGTGGTGTCGGCCCTGCGCGAGTGGATGGCTGAGCTTGGGGCGAGGGCGCACGTGGCGGTGTCCAACCTGGGCAAGTGGAAGACTGCGGCGCAAATGCTGGCGCTGGTGATCCTGCTGGCCAACCCGCCGGTGGTGAGCTTCTGGGTAGTGCTGGGTTATGCACTGCTGCTGGTGGCGGCGGCGCTGACCCTGTGGTCGATGATGCATTACCTGCTGGCCGCCTGGCCGCACCTGCGCGAAGGTTCGGAAAAAAAATAAAACTTTTTGAATCAAGGGGTTGACGCCGTTTCAGATATCGCTAGAATGGCACCCATCACGACGCGGGAATAGCTCAGTTGGTAGAGCACGACCTTGCCAAGGTCGGGGTCGCGAGTTCGAGTCTCGTTTCCCGCTCCAGTTATAGATCTACAGAGTTCCATGGAAGTCTGTAAGTCGTTGAAAAAAGGGCCTTATGGCCCTTTTTTCGTTCCAGCGGAAACCACCGAAAACCGGCAGTATCCGGAAAGATTGAGGCCAGATTTGAGGCCAGAATTGGAAATGCCCCAATTCGCTTTTCCGGTGGAGCTTGGTGGAGCACGAGACGAGCATTTGGCCTCTGACAGGTTCAGGAGGTCACTATGGCACTCTCGGAGATGGCGATTCGGCACGCCCGAGTCACCGGCAAGGACTATACGCTCGCTGACAGCGATGGCCTGATTCTTCATATCACCGCGCAAGGTGGAAAGG
The DNA here is from genome assembly GCF_011752535.1 of Pantoea sp. Tr-811. Taxonomy (NCBI): domain Bacteria; kingdom Pseudomonadati; phylum Pseudomonadota; class Gammaproteobacteria; order Enterobacterales; family Erwiniaceae; genus Pantoea; species Pantoea sp. Tr-811. Next base: position 6,633 of record NZ_VWXJ01000029.1, on the reverse strand, counting down.
TCTGGCATTTTCGTTACTACTGGGCTGGCAAGCAGAAGCGCATGTCGTTCGGCAGTTATCCGCAGCTCGGGCTGCGGGATGCGCGCACCAAGCGGGATGAAGCGCGAGCGCTATTAGCCCAAGGCACGAATCCAAGCGAGCAACGCAAGCAGCAGCGCCTTGCAGTCCGCCTCTCCAGCGATCATGCCTTCGAGGCCGTGTTCAATCAGTGGGTCGCCTTCCGCCGCTTGAGCCTCAAAGAGGGGCGTCAGAGCACGCTGTCACAGATGCTGCGCATCTTCGCCAAAGATATTCTGCCCCACATCGGTGACCGCTCCATCCATGACATCACCCGACATGTGCTCATGGCGGTGCTGGATCGTATTGAGTCTCGCGGTGCATTTACCACGGCAGAAAAGTGCCGGACCTGGCTGAATCAACTGTTTCGTTATGCACTGGTGAGGATCGCGGGCCTGGAGCATAACCCTGCGGCCGACCTTGACGTTGTGGCGATGCCGAAACCTCCGGTAGAGCATAATCCTTTCCTGCGCATGGCTGAGCTGCCCCCGCTGCTGAGTAAACTTCGTACTTATCACGGCGGTCAGCAGACCCTGTTGGGGATCTGGCTGCTGCTACTCACTGGCGTGCGCACCGGTGAGTTGCGCTTGGCTACTCCAGATCAGTTCGATCTGGAGCGTCGACTGTGGGTCATCCCGCCTGAAGTGGTTAAGCAGCTGCAGCTCAAAATGCGCAAAAGCCGTAGCCAGGCCTCCAAGGTGCCGCCCTACATCGTACCTCTGTCGGTCCAGGCGCTGGAGGTGGTGAGGCTGCTGATCGATCGTGTTGTGCCCGCGCAGCGACACTTGCTTGCCCATCGAAGTGACTTAAGTAAACGCATCAGCGAGAACACTTTGAACAGTGCGCTGCGGCGTATGGGGTTTGCTGACAAGCTCACCGGGCACGGCATGCGAGCTACCATCTCAACGGCCCTCAACGAGATCGGCTACCCAAAAGCATGGGTTGACGCACAGCTTTCACACGCGGACCCTGACAGGGTAAGCGCCTCCTACAACCACGCCGAATACGTTGAGCATCGCCGGGCAATGATGCAGGACTGGGCGAATAGACTGGATCTTTGCGCTCAAGGGAATGTACAGGCAGCAAGTGCACCCTTAACAATACGCTTGGAAGGCACAGCGTCCGTTCCGGTGCGGCCTGACGCCACACAATTTGTAGTCCCACTGCACAATGCACTCGCGCAACCTAAGCCGAATGGGGCCCGGTATGATGCCAAATCTTATAGGCGGCCGGATGTCGAGTCGCGGGCTGAGATCGGTGGCAGTGAAGTCTCAGGCATCCAAAAAGAGCGGGCGGAGATGCTCGCAGCATTTGAAGCGCCAAGTAATCTTCCACTCCCCGCATTTGCTCGGCTGGCTGGCAAGTCTCGGGATCAGCTCAATCGGGATATCAAGGCTCGGAGGTTGCTCTCAATCAGTCTTGGGAATCGGGGTCAAAGGATTCCGGATTGGCAGCTTGATCCGTTGAAGCTCAAGCTGGTGTTTGCGGTATTCGAAGCACTGCCTGCAATGGGAGCCTGGGATGTCTTCCGCATGCTGACCAATCCTCATGCAAAGCTGCGAGGAAATGCTCCTTGCACTGCTGTCACCCTTGATAATTTTGAAGAGCTATTGAGCCTTCTCACTTCCAGGCGCTAGACGCGAAGGCCACTGCTATGGGTCGATAGGCGGCCTGTCGTGAATGACGCACCACCAGATTCTGGATTTCTGCAAAGCAGCTATGCAGCTTGCACCGTGGTGCTGGTACTCACGACCGTTAGAATTGGCTTACGCACTACTCCTCGCCGAGGCTCATTCCGGGCCTCGCGAGCTCACAACGGTCGATTCCTAATAAGAACGGAGAAGCCTCATGTCATCCGGTGAAATGCAATACGCGCCGCCATTCCTCAATCCCGCTCTGTCCCCGATTCGCGTGCTTCTGTCCTACGCAAATCGGCCTGGGACCGTGTCGTTCGCCGGTGGGCATCCGGATGTGAGTCTCTTCAATGTCGATGCACTCCGGGAAGCCTCTGAGATCGTGTCGTCCCGTCTTGCTGGCTGCCTTCAATACGGCGAAACCGGTGGGCAGCCCGCGATGCGTGAGGCCGCAGCCAATTTGTCGGCAGGGAGAGGCGTTAAGGCTGATCCCAGCAGTGAAGTAATCATCACTGGTGGGTCGCAACAAGCCCTAAGCTTGGTTGCCCAAGTGATGCTGACTGTCGGCGATAAGGTCATTGTTGAAAACCCTTGTTTCCCTTCGACCGATCAAGCACTCAGGCATACCGGCGCACAGCTAATTCCAGTTACGTCCGGGGCTAGCGGCATCGAGCTGGAGGAGCTTGAGGAGGCTATCCGTCAACACCGCCCCAAAATGATGTGCGTGGTCGCGTCGTTCTCGAACCCGTCAGGTAGCACTCTCTCTGCAGAGAAACGTAAAAAACTGCTTGGGCTCGCTCTGAAGTACAAGGTTCTCCTGGTCGAGGATGATCCCTATTCGGACCTGCGCTACGCAGGCGAGCCAGTCCCTCCGATTGCCGCTTTTGCGGACGAGGAGGAGCGGAATTGGATCGTGTATTTGTCGAGCCTTTCGAAGACTGTTGCGCCGGCACTTCGTATCGGTTGGATGGTCGCACCAGCGGAGCTTCGTCGACGTTGCCTGGTTGCGAAGCAAGCCGACGATTTGTCTACCTCGCCTTGGACCCAGGAGATTGCTGCCGAGTATCTCCGAGCAGGTGCATTCCACAGTCACTTGCCTTCATTGATAAAGACGTATGGTCATCGCTGTGAAACCATGTGCTCAATGATTACCGAGCTATCCGGAGGGCGCCTCACGTTCACCAAGCCAGAGGGCGGCATGTTTGTTTGGGCTCGACTGACCGGAGGTCGGAAGGCACAAGACCTACTCCAGCACGCGATTGATCAAGAGGTTGTCTTCGTACCTGGTAATGCTTTCTACCCTGATCCAAGTAAGCAGGATCCTTCCACGCTGCGGATGTCCTTCGCTTCCGTGAACAGTGATCTGATCATTGAAGGGGTTAAGCGGTTGGTTAAAGCCATCGATATACTGGACGCGCAATAAAAGATTCTCACCTTTGAGCTTTGCTCAGTGCCTCCCGGCCTCGGCTTATACGCCAGGCCGGTTTTTTTGTTTATGGGTAAGCCTAAGCTTCAGCGGTATGATGTGTAGTCGACCGCCAGAGGGGCTATCGATCGTAAACATAAACTCTTGATGAATTTCATATGTGTCCTTGACATGTGGTTCATCAAGATCAAAGGTGTTTGTATCGAGGTTTATTAACGAATTTCGAATGCAGTGCTCACATGAGTTACATTCAGTGGGGAGGTGAAAGTTACGCGGAAAATGCCTGGATCGAAATCGACTTTAATGTCGTTGAGTCAAATGTGGGGCAGCTAAAGAGTATGTTAGGTGGTCGTGCGGGGCTGTGTGCTCAATGTGCACCTTTCGCTCAATTCTGGAGGGATGTCGCGTAATGACTTAGATATTGATACTAATCATGGTCAGGGCGAAATACTAAAAATAACCGCACTCAAGAGCATGCTGCAAATATCTTTGCAGCACTGAACGACCCCAAAAGCCACTTCGACATGGTGCGAGTTGGGGCTGCACTGTATGGCTTCAGAGGTCCTCGTCCAGAGTTTTAAGCTGCGTTGTCATTAAAAATAAGAGTAAGGCATTTGAATGTGTGCCTGAAGGGTAATACGGTGGGCTATGATAGAAAGGCAGTATTTGAGGCGGATCGGCTGCTGGCAAATCTACCGGTCGGATACTCAGATGGCTATCGTAGGGCTTTCGCAAACCGAGGAGAGGTTCTGATTCGTGATAAGAGGGTATCGGTGGTTGGCAATATTTCCATGAATATAAAGATGGTGGATGTAATCGATATTTCAGGTGCTACATTTGACGGTGAAGTAGTCTTGTTTGGTAAGCAGGGTAATGATGAGATTACTAATCCAGAAATTGAGAAGGTCGCGGGGGGTTACTAGCCGATCAATACGGTGCGTGGGGTAATTCGAATTCCCATGTTGTTGTTCGTAAGTGAATCGATTGCTGGGAGGGGGCACCAAATGGAGTGGGCGACTCATGTTTAAGCTTTTCTGGATTGAAAACTAGTAATCTGCCCAGCTTTTTAAGAGAATGCTCCGTATTGAAAAATACGGAGCATTTTTCCTTGTGGCCTAAATATAAGGCGAGCCCCGCAGCCAGTCCAGCTTGTTTGCGGGCTCGCTAGATGAGCTGATTTCCCGAGGATTACCTCGTTCGTGTCATCGACCTGAATATCGGCAGGCTGGATCTGGGGCATAAGTTTTCGACGCTGTAAAGCCCAAGGCTACTGGATGCCAAGCACACGATCCCGCCGATCAGCAAAAGCTCAACCTTTATGGTATTTTCATCGCTTTGGCTCGTCCTGGCCTTTGGAAGCTAAATGCCAGTGCAACATTGAGGTGGTGTGGTTGGTCAAATCAAGAGGGCGATCAGCGTCTTGGGTGCCAAGCAAATGATGGCCGGAAGAGCCTTTTCAGTACAAAAAAACGCCTCCGAGCAAGTCGGGGCGTTTTGTCTAACGACGTTCAGTGTGTTTTCACACAGTCTGCTATGTCGCCTTGTTTCTGTCATGAATATGTTATTAAGCGCTTGAAGCTACTGTTTCAGCCTCCTGAGCAGGAGCCGGTTTCAATTCAATACGTTTAATGGGTCCAACAATGAACAAGTGTGAGCACACGGCGAGCAATGCATTAGCCCCAATGTAGATCAATGCATATTTAAAGGAGCCGGTTGCTGCAATGATATAGCCGATGACAATGGGGGTTGTGATCGAGGAAAGGTTGCCGATCATGTTGAAGAGACCGCCAGCAACACCTACGATTTCCTTGGGTGCAGTATCCGATACGACAGCCCAAGCCTGGCCACCGAAACCCTGTCCAAAGAACGCGAGTGCCATGAAGGTCACGATGAGCCAGTCAGATTCAACGTAGTTACAGAAGACCATAGTTGTTGCGAGCAGCAGACCGCAGATAATAGGGCCTTTCCGAGCGACGCTGAGGCTATGCCCGCGACGAAGCAAGCCGTCTGAAACTGCTCCACCCGCCAGTGCGCCAATGCAGCCGCAAATTGCTGGGAGTGATGCTACAATGCCAGCTTTGAGAATATCCATGTGCCTCTCCTGGACAAGGTAAACTGGGAACCAGGTCAGGAAGAAGTACACAATCGAGTTGTTACAGAACTGAGCGAGGTAGATACCGCGCATCATTCGGTTCGCGAACAACTGACGGATGTGATTTAGAATTTGTCCTTTAGGTTGTGTGGCAGCATGTTTATCAATGTCAACCAGGCCACCGTTGGATTCAATGTAGTCTAACTCCGCAGCATTGATCAATGGGTGCTTTCTCGGCTCATAAACCGTAAAGGCCCAGACAATCGAGATGATGATTCCGAGACCACCCATAATAATGAATACGTGCTCCCAACCCATTGAGTGCACGATGTAGCCCATAATAGGAGCAAATACCACAGTGGCGAAATATGATCCGGCGTTGAAAACGGAGGTTGCAAAACCCCGTTCTTGAGTTGGGAACCATGAAGCTACAATTCGCGCATTACCTGGGTAGGATGGTGCCTCAGCAAGCCCAACAAGGAATCGCAGTAAGAACAAGCTGAGTACGATAGTGCCGGTGTTGAATTCACCAATGTGACCTTGGAGAAGAGTCAACAGCGACCACGTGAAAATCCCAATCCCGTATACTTTTTTTGAGCCGAATCGATCAAGCAGCCAGCCAGAGGGAATCTGCGCAATCACATAGGCCCAACCAAATGCAGAGAATACATAGCCGAGAGATACGGCATCAAGCCCAATATCTTTCTGAAGGCTTGGGCTTGCAATTGACAGGGTGGCTCGGTCTGCATAGTTTATCATCGTTACGATAAACAGCATGGCGAGGATCAGATAACGTGTGCGAGTTGGTTTATTTTCTTTGAGCATAATGATGCACTCACGTTGTTGTTATTGGGCCAGGACTTGGGCAGAAAAAAGCTATTCCATTGGTCCTAAGTGCGCCGCTTGTGAGCAATTGTCCCGCGTAAACATCCAATTTTTACGCCAAAAAATTGTCGCTAATAGGCTACAGATAATACAGGGTTTTACTGCACATCGACCTTTTTGTAAGTTCCGGATTCAATCCTATTCCCTCGGTCACATTGACGCACTGGAGAAGTGGAATAGCTGCTATGCATTTTTTTCATGCTTGCAGCATTGCCGTATGCGGTCACCGCTCGCTGCTGGTGAGCATGGTCTATGCTATTGTCTTTGGGAGTAGGGGCGCCCTTTCGGGCGCTTTGGGCGTCAGACAGAAGCGCTACGCTCTTTGATCTCAAAGTTAAGAATCCGATCGTTCTCGCTGTAGTCGACTGGACAGTCGATCACGTGCACGCCCGGATTGCAAATGCAGTGGTCGAGCAGCGGCAGGAAGGCTTCGGCGCTTTCCACACGGTGGCCGTTGGCACCGTAGGCTTCGGCGTATTTGACGAAGTCCGGGTTGCCGTAGTCCAGGCCGAAATCGGTGAAGCCCATGTTGGCCTGCT
>NZ_VWXJ01000028.1:0-53445 GCF_011752535.1 Pantoea sp. Tr-811 | reverse complement strand
CCGTATGCCTACCTGAAGGATGTGCTGACGCGCCTGCCTACGCAGCGGGCGAGTGAGATTGCTGCGCTGCTGCCGCATAGGTGGCGTCCAGCTTAGTCGTGCAAGACGGTTTGCCCGTACGCTTACGCTTGGCCGACCGCATCGCGAGCTTTGCTCGCTCCTACGGGGGCTTGCGCAGGGCTCGTTTTTGGCAGCTCCCACATTTCGAGCTGGAACACTAGAATAGAGCCGACGTACCTATTCAGAACCTCGAGATGCCAGAACCTGTCAAAACCGAAGCCCTGGAGCAATTGCCGCTGGACGACCTCGTCGCCTGCCACGAATGCGACCTGCTGCTGCGCAAGCCTGTGCTCCATCACGGCGAGAAAGCCTTGTGCCCGCGCTGTGGCTACGAGCTGTACGCCCATCGCTACAATGTGGTCAATCGCAGCCTGGCGCTGGTACTGACGGCCCTGTTGTTGTTCGTGCCAGCCAATTTCCTGCCGATCATGCAGTTGCACCTGCTTGGCCAGTCCTCCGACGATACCGTCTGGAGTGGTGTGCTGGGCCTGTACAACTCAGACATGCGCGGCGTCGCTGTGGTCGTGTTCCTGTGCAGCATGGCCATCCCCTTGCTCAAGCTGTTGTGCCAGCTGGCCGTCCTGCTGAGCATTCGCCTGAATATCGGCCGCAGCTATGGGCTGCTGTGCTATCGCATCTACCACCACCTGCGTGACTGGGGCATGCTCGAGGTCTATTTCATGGGCGTGCTGGTGGCGATCGTCAAGTTGGTCGACCTGGCCGAGCTGACCGTGGGCCTGGGCCTGTTCTGTTTCATCAGCCTGCTGCTGATTCAGGTTTGGCTCGAAGTGGTGATGTCGCCCCACCAGATCTGGAGTGCACTGTCCGGGGAGGATCTTCATGCGGGCGATTGATGCAGGCATTGTGGTGTGCAATGAGTGCCACGAATTGAACCGTCAGGATGCCGAGAGCGACTCGCAAACCTGCACCCGTTGTGGCGCCACCGTGCATGCGCGGCGCCCCAACAGCATCATCCGCACCTGGGCGCTGCTGATCACGGCATCGATCCTGTACATCCCGGCCAACCTGTTGCCGATCATGACGGTCAGTACCCTGGGGCAGGGCAGTGGCGACACCATCATGTCGGGCGTTATCACCTTGCTCAAGCATGGCATGGTGCCGATCGCGGCCGTGGTGTTCATCGCCAGCATTCTGGTGCCCACCTTCAAGCTGGTGGGTATCGGCCTGCTGCTGTATTCGGTGCAGCGCCGCCAGCCACTGTCGGCGCGCCAACGCATCCTGATGTACCGCTTCATCGAATTCATTGGGCGCTGGTCCATGCTGGACATCTTCGTCATCGCCATTCTCGTGGCCGTGGTGAATTTCGGCCGTATCGCCAGTGTCGAAGCCAACCTGGGCGCTGTCGCCTTCGCTACTGTGGTGATTCTCACGATGCTTGCCGCTTTAACTTTCGATCCCCGACTGATCTGGGATAACACGGAGTCGGATGACGACCATGAGTGACATGCCAACGGCTAAAACCCGCCCTGCCTCCAATTGGTCGGCCATCTGGATCCTGCCGCTGATTGCGCTGATGATCGGCGGCTGGCTGGCTTGGCAGGCCTACCGCGATGCCGGCGTGGAGATCGAAGTACGTTTCGAGACAGGCGAAGGCATCGTCGCCAACAAGACCGAGGTGATCTACAAAGGCATGTCGGTCGGTAAGGTCACCAAGCTGGTGCTCGACGCCGAGGGTGAGAAGCAGGGCGTTATCGCCACCATCGAGATGAACAAGGCCGCCGAGCCGCACCTGACCAAGGGCACGCGGTTCTGGTTGGTGAAGCCGAGCGTCAGCCTGGCGGGTATTTCTGGCCTGGAAACACTGGTATCGGGCAACTACATTGCGGTCAGCCCTGGCGAGGGCGAGCGCACCAAGCGCTTCACTGCCCTGAAGGTGGCGCCGCCACTGTCCGACAGCGAGCCGGGCCTGCACCTGACCCTCAAGGCCGAACGCCTGGGCTCGCTCAACCGCGACAGCCCGGTGTTCTACAAGCAGATCCAGGTAGGCCGGGTGAAGAGCTACCGCTTGTCCGAAGACCAGAGCACTGTGGAGGTCAAGGTTTTCATCGAGCCTGCCTACGCAAGCCTGGTGCGCAAGCACACGCGGTTCTGGAATGCCAGTGGCATCAGCATCGACGCCGACCTGTCCGGCGTGAAGGTGCGCAGCGAGTCGCTGTCGAGTATCGTCGCCGGCGGTATCGCCTTCGCCACCCCTGAGTACCGCAAGGACAGCCCGCCCACCGACCCGAGCCTGCCGTTTCGCCTGTACGAGGACTTCGATGCCGCCCAGGCGGGGATCCGCGTGAAGGTCAAGCTGAGCGATTACGAAGGCCTGCAGGCTGGCCGCACGCCGGTCATGTACAAAGGTATTCAGGTGGGGTCGCTGAAGACCTTGAAGATGGAGGACAACCTTGCCAGCGCCACCGCCGAGTTGACCCTGGACCCACTGACCGAAGACTACCTGGTCGAGGGTACCCAGTTCTGGGTGGTCAAGCCGTCGATTTCCCTGGCGGGCATCACCGGCTTGGAAGCACTGGTCAAAGGTAACTACATTGCCATTCGCCCGGGTGAGCGCGGTGCCAAGCCGCAGCGCGAGTTCGAGGCCAGGGCCAAGGCGCCGCCGCTGGACCTCAAGGCGCCGGGCCTGCACCTGGTGCTGTTCGCCGATACCCTGGGTTCGCTGGAAGTCGGCAGCCCGGTGATGTACCGCCAGGTCAAGGTCGGCAGCGTGCAGAGCTACCAGTTTGCGCGTAACAGCAACCGCATCCTGATCGGTGTGCACATCGAGAAGGAATACGAAAACCTGGTGAACGGGTCGTCGCGGTTCTGGAACGTCAGTGGCATCACCCTGACCGGAGGCCTGTCGGGCATCAAGATCAAGAGTGAGTCGCTGCAGACGCTGATGGCCGGTGGTATCGCCTTCGACACGCCAAGGCCCAATGTGGCGCTGAAGCGGCATATTCCGCGCTTCCGCCTGCTGGAAAACCAGGATGCAGTGAACCGCGCCGGCACCCTGGTGACCATTCGCGTGGACCGCGCCGATGGCCTCAAGCCGGGCACACCCATTCGTTTCCGTGGCCTGGACGTGGGCAGCGTCGAAAGCGTCGACCTGACCAAGGACCTGCAGGCTGTCATGCTGCGTGCGCGCATCACCGAGGCCGCCGAGCGTATTGCCCGGGTTGGCACGCAGTTCTGGGTGGTCAAGCCGGCCCTGGGGCTGGTGCGCACGGAAAACCTCGATACCTTGATCGGCGGCCAGTACCTGGAGGTGCAGCCGGCGATCAAGGACAAGGGCGTGCAGCACGACTTCATCGCCCTGGCCGATGCGCCCGAGGTGGCTGGGGAGGAAGTCGGTTTGCCGTTGACCCTCAGTGCCCCCCGCCGTGGTTCGATCAAACCGGGCGTGCCGGTTACCTACCGTGAAGTGGCGGTGGGCAAGGTGACCGGCTTCGAGCTCGGCCAAACGGCGGACCGGGTATTGATCCATATCCTGATCGAGCCGCGTTATGCGGCGCTGGTGCGTGGCGGTAGCCGGTTCTGGAACAGCAGCGGCTTCGGCTTCGACTGGGGCCTGTTCAAGGGCGCGACGGTGCGTACCGAGTCCCTGGAAACGCTGATCGACGGCGGCATTGCCTTCGCAACGCCCGAAGGTGAACAGATGGGCAACCCGGCCCGGCCGCAGCAGACCTTCGCGCTGTTCGACAAGCCCGAAGATGCCTGGCTGCAGTGGGCGCCGAAGATTCAGATCGCCAAGTGATGGAAAGGTTGGCCCGTTCCCCCTTTGTGGGAGCGGGTTCACCCGCGAACACGGGCGTAGCCCGTGCCATTGACCGAGGGCTAAATCGCAGGCATAAAAAAACCGACCCTAGGGTCGGTTTTTTCGACAAGAACGTCGCTTAGGCAGCTGCAGCTTCTTTCAGCGCCTTGATGTGGCCATTCAGACGGCCTTTGTGGCGAGCAGCTTTGTTCTTGTGGATGATACCTTTGTCGGCCATACGGTCGATTACTGGTACAGCCAGAACGTAAGCGGCTTGCGCTTTTTCGGCGTCTTTTGCGTCGATGGCTTTAACTACATTCTTGATGTAGGTGCGGACCATGGAACGCAGGCTGGCGTTGTGGCTGCGACGCTTCTCAGCCTGTTTTGCACGTTTCTTGGCGGAAGGTGTGTTGGCCACCGTCGAGCTCCTCGAAAGACTTTAGGTAAATAGCAAACAAAATAGGCCGCGAATCATGCCGATGAGTAGACCGGATGTCAAGGCCACCTGCAGGGTTCCGCCGAGTGGTGCAGCAGCAGGCGGGAAATATTCCTTTCTGGCGTGCTACCTGTAAACTCGGGAATTTTTGGCTCCCCTGCGAAGGCGCGGGAGTATCGCACATTCGAACGCTGTCTGGCAGCGTCCTCTGTCCCTGGCGTGAATCTTTTCGATGAATCTGCTCAAATCCCTGGCTGCAGTCAGCTCCATCACCATGGTTTCCCGGGTGCTGGGCTTCGTGCGCGACACCATCCTGGCCCGTGTCTTCGGCGCCGGCATCGCCACCGACGCCTTCTTCATCGCCTTCAAGTTGCCCAACCTGCTGCGGCGCATTTTCGCCGAAGGGGCGTTCTCCCAGGCCTTCGTACCGATCCTGGCGGAATACAAGACCCAACAGGGCGACGAGGCCACGCGCACCTTCATTGCCTACGTTAGCGGGCTGCTGACCCTGGTGCTGGCCCTGGTCACGGCCGTGGGCATCCTGGCCGCGCCCTGGGTGGTGTGGGCCACCGCACCGGGCTTTGTCGACAGTGCCGAGAAGTACCAGCTCACCACCGACCTGCTGCGGGTGACCTTTCCTTATATATTGTTGATCTCCCTGTCGTCCCTGGCCGGTGCGATCCTCAACACCTGGAACCGTTTTTCGGTGCCGGCCTTCACCCCCACGCTGCTCAACGTGGCGATGATCATCTTCGCCGTACTGCTGACGCCGTACTTCAACCCACCGATCATGGCCCTGGCCTGGGGCGTGCTGGCCGGTGGCCTTGCCCAGCTGCTGTACCAACTGCCAGCACTGAAGAAAATCGGCATGCTCGTGCTGCCGCGCCTGAACCTGCGCGACACGGGCGTGTGGCGGGTGCTCAAGCAGATGCTGCCGGCCATCCTCGGGGTGTCGGTGAGCCAGATTTCGCTGATTATCAACACCATCTTCGCCTCCTTCCTGGTGGCCGGATCCGTGTCGTGGATGTACTACGCCGACCGCCTGATGGAGCTGCCCTCGGGCGTGCTCGGCGTGGCCCTGGGCACCATCCTGCTGCCCACCCTGGCCAAGACCTACGCCAACAAGGACCGCGAGGAGTATTCGCGGATCCTCGACTGGGGCCTGCGCCTGTGCTTTTTGCTGGTGCTGCCGTGTACCCTGGCCCTGGCGATCCTGGCCGAGCCGCTGACCGTCGCGCTGTTCCAATACGGCAAGTTCAGCGCCTTCGACGCGGCCATGACCCAGCGTGCGCTGATCGCCTATTCGGTCGGCCTGCTGGCGATCATTCTGGTCAAGGTACTGGCACCGGGCTTCTATGCGCAGCAGAATATTCGTACCCCGGTGAAGATCGCCATTTTCACCCTGGTGTGCACCCAAGGCTTCAACCTGGCACTGATCGGCCCGCTGCAACACGCAGGCCTGGCCCTGGCGATCAGCCTGGGCGCTTGCCTGAATGCCGGCCTGCTGTATTGGAAGCTGCGCAGCCAGCAGCTGTTCCAGCCGCAACCGGGCTGGGCGATGTTCCTGCTCAAGCTGGTGCTGGCGGTCACCCTGATGGTGGCGGTACTGCTGGTGGGCATGCACTTCCTGCCGGCCTGGGAGCAGGGCAACATGCTGGCACGGTTCCTGCGCCTGGGGGCGTTGATCGGCGCCGGCGTGGTGACCTATTTCGGTTGCCTGTATCTGTGCGGCTTCAGGCCCCGGCACTTCGCCCGCAACGCCCTGCACTAGGGCCAATGGCGGGTCAGGCGTCGGTTTTTCGCATTCCACGCCGCCCCCGGGCGCTGCTGCCTGTCACCAGCGCCCGGGTGTGGTTATAATCGGCCACTTTATGAGCAAGAAGCGCGCTATGCAGCTGGTTCGAGGTCTTCACAACCTGCGCCCCGAGCACCGGGGCTGTGTCGCCACCATTGGCAACTTCGACGGGGTTCACCGTGGCCACCAGGCTATCCTGGCGCGCCTGCGCGAGCGTGGCCAGGAACTTGGCCTGCCGACCTGCGTGGTGATCTTCGAGCCACAGCCACGTGAATACTTCGCTCCGGACACCGCCCCGGCCCGCCTGGCGCGCCTGCGCGACAAGGTCGAGCTGCTGGCCGCCGAAGGCATCGACCGGGTGCTGTGCCTGGCCTTCAACCAGCGCCTGAGCCAGCTCAGCGCCGACGCCTTCGTCAAGGCGATCCTGGTCGATGGCCTGGGCGTGCGTCACCTGGAAGTGGGCGACGATTTCCGCTTCGGCTGCGACCGCGCCGGTGATTTCGCCTTCCTGGTCGATGCCGGCAAGCAATACGGCTTCACCGTCGAGGCTGCCAACACGGTGATTCAGGACGGCCTGCGGGTCAGCAGCACCGAAGTGCGCAAGGCCTTGTCCGAGGGCAACTTCACCCTCGCCGAGCACCTGCTGGGCCGCCCTTACCGCATTACCGGGCGCGTGCTGCACGGGCAGAAGCTTGCCCGCCAGCTTGGCACGCCCACCGCCAACATCCAGCTCAAGCGCCGCCGCGTGCCGCTGTCCGGGGTCTACCTGGCCAGCATCGAGATCGACGGCAAGGCCTGGCCGGGTGTCGGCAATATCGGGGTGCGCCCCACCGTGGCCGGTGACGGCCGCCCGCACCTTGAGATTCATCTACTGGATTATGCCGGCGATCTGTATGGCCGGCGCCTGACGGTGGAATTCCACCACAAGCTGCGTGAAGAGCAGCGATTCGCCTCCCTGGAGGCGCTGAAGTCGGCGATCGATGCGGATATCGCCGCCGCACGTGCACATTGGCACGCTCAACCGCTAACGAAGAGCCTGAAATGACCGACTACAAAGCCACGCTAAACCTTCCGGACACCGCCTTCCCCATGAAGGCCGGCCTGCCTCAGCGCGAACCGCAGATTCTGCAGCGCTGGGACAGCATTGGCCTGTACCGGAAGCTGCGCGAAATTGGCAAGGATCGTCCGAAGTTCGTCCTGCACGACGGCCCGCCCTATGCCAACGGCAAGATCCACATCGGTCATGCGCTGAACAAGATTCTCAAGGACATGATCGTCCGCTCCAAGACCCTGTCCGGCTTCGACGCGCCGTATGTCCCGGGCTGGGACTGCCACGGCCTGCCGATCGAGCACAAGGTCGAGGTCACCCACGGCAAGCACCTGAGCGCCGACCGCACTCGCGAGCTGTGCCGCGAGTACGCCGCCGAGCAGATCGAAGGGCAGAAGACCGAGTTCATTCGCCTGGGCGTGCTGGGCGACTGGGACAACCCCTACAAGACCATGAACTTCGCCAACGAGGCCGGTGAAATCCGCGCCCTGGCCGAAATGGTCAAGCAAGGTTTCGTGTTCAAGGGCCTCAAGCCTGTGAACTGGTGCTTCGATTGCGGCTCGGCCCTGGCCGAGGCCGAAGTCGAGTACGCCGACAAGAAATCGCAAACCATCGACGTGGCCTTCCCGGTCGCCGATGACGCCAAGCTGGCCGCCGCCTTCGGCCTGGCCGCGCTGGCCAAGCCTGCTGCGATCGTGATCTGGACCACCACCCCGTGGACCATCCCGGCCAACCAGGCGCTGAACATCCACCCAGAGTTCACGTACGCCCTGGTCGATACCGGCGAGCGCCTGCTGGTGCTGGCCGAAGAACTGGTCGAGTCGTGCCTCAAGCGCTACAACCTCGAAGGCGCGGTCATCGCCACCGCCCAAGGCTCGGCCCTGGAGCTGGTGAACTTCCGCCACCCGTTCTACGACCGCCTGTCGCCGGTTTACCTGGCCGACTACGTCGAGCTGGGCGCCGGCACCGGCGTGGTGCACTCGGCGCCTGCCTACGGTGAAGACGACTTCGTCACCTGCAAGCGCTACGGCATGGTCAACGACGACATCCTGACCCCGGTGCAGAGCAACGGCGTTTACGTCGAGTCGCTGCCGTTCTTCGGTGGCCAGTTCATCTGGAAGGCCAACCCGGCAATCGTCGACAAGCTCAGCGAAGTCGGCGCGCTGATGCACACCGAAACCATCAGCCACAGCTACATGCACTGCTGGCGCCACAAAACCCCGCTGATCTACCGCGCCACCGCGCAGTGGTTCGTCGGCATGGACAAGCAGCCAAGCACCGGCGAGCCGCTGCGCGAGCGCGCCCTCAAGGCCATCGAGGACACCACCTTCGTGCCGGCCTGGGGCCAGGCGCGCCTGCATTCGATGATCGCCAACCGCCCGGACTGGTGCATCTCGCGTCAGCGCAACTGGGGCGTGCCGATTCCGTTCTTCCTCAACAAGCAAACCGGCGAGCTGCACCCACGCACCGTCGAGCTGATGGAAGAAGTGGCCAAGCGCGTCGAGCAAGAGGGCATCGAGGCCTGGTTCAAGCTGGACGCTGCCGAACTGCTGGGCGATGAAGCCGGCCAGTACGACAAGATCGCCGACACCCTCGACGTCTGGTTCGACTCCGGCACCACCCACTGGCACGTGCTGCGTGGCTCCCACGACATCGGCCACGCCACCGGCCCACGCGCCGACCTGTACCTGGAAGGTTCCGACCAGCACCGCGGCTGGTTCCACTCCTCGCTGCTGACCGGTTGCGCCATCGACGGCCACGCGCCGTACCGCGAGCTGCTGACCCACGGCTTCACCGTGGACGAGAACGGCCGCAAGATGTCCAAGTCGCTGGGTAACACCATCGAGCCGGAAAAGGTCAACAACACCCTGGGTGCCGACATCCTGCGCCTGTGGGTTTCGGCCACTGATTACTCGGGCGAAATGGCCGTTTCCGAGCAGATCCTGCAGCGCAGCGCCGATGCCTACCGGCGTATCCGCAACACCGCGCGCTTCCTGCTCTCGAACCTGTCCGGCTTCGACCCGGCCCGTGACCTGCTCAAGCCGGAAGACATGATCGCCCTGGACCGCTGGGCCGTGGACCGTACCCTGCTGCTGCAGCGCGAGCTGGAAGAGCACTACGGCGAATACCGTTTCTGGAACGTCTATTCCAAGATCCACAACTTCTGCGTGCAGGAGCTGGGCGGTTTCTACCTCGACATCATCAAGGACCGCCAGTACACCACCGGCGCCAACAGTGTCGCCCGCCGTTCCTGCCAGACCGCGCTGTACCACATCAGCGAGGCGCTGGTGCGCTGGATCGCGCCGATCCTGGCATTCACCGCCGATGAAATCTGGCAGTACCTGCCGGGCGAGCGCAACGAGTCGGTGATGCTCAACGGCTGGTACCAGGGCCTGACCGAGCTGCCGCAAGGCACCGAGCTGGACCGTGCCTACTGGGACCGCGTGATGGCAGTGAAAGCGGCCGTCAACAAGGAGCTGGAAAACCAGCGTACCGCCAAGGTCATCGGCGGCAACCTGCAGGCCGAAGTTACCCTGTTTGCCGAGGAGGGCCTGAGCGCCGACCTGAACAAGCTGGGCGACGAACTGCGCTTCGTGCTGATCACCTCGGCCGCCAGCGTGGTGCCGTTCGCCCAGGCGCCGGCCGAAGCCGTGGCCACCGAAGTCGAAGGCCTCAAGCTGCAGGTGGTGAAGTCCGGCCACGTGAAGTGCGGCCGTTGCTGGCACTTCCGCGCCGACGTCGGCAGCCACCCGGAGCACCCGGAAATCTGCGGCCGTTGCGTCGACAACCTGACCGGCTCCGGTGAGGTGCGCCACTATGCCTAACCCTGCGGCGGGGCGCTTCGGGCGCCTGGCGTGGTTGTGGCTGAGCTTGCTGGTCCTGGTCCTCGACCAGGCCAGCAAGCTGTACTTCAACAATGCGCTGACCATGTACCAGCAGATCGTGGTGATTCCCGACTACTTCAGCTGGACCCTGGCCTACAACACCGGCGCCGCCTTCAGCTTCCTGGCCGAGGGCGGGGGCTGGCAGCGCTGGCTGTTCGCCCTGATCGCCGTGGTGGTCAGTGCCGTGCTGGTGGTCTGGCTCAAGCGCCTGGGGCGCGGCGAAACCTGGCTGGCCGTGGCGCTGGCGCTGGTGCTGGGCGGTGCGATCGGCAACCTGTACGACCGCATCGTGCTCGGCCACGTGGTCGACTTCATCCTGGTGCACTGGCAGAACCGCCATTATTTCCCGGCCTTCAACCTGGCCGACAGCGCCATCACCGTTGGTGCGGTGATGCTGGCGCTGGATATGTTCAAGAGCAAGAAGTCCGAGGATCCGGTCCATGACTGACACCCGCATCGGCCAGAACACCGAAGTCACCCTGCACTTCGCGCTGCACCTGGAAAACGGCGATACCGTCGACAGTACCTTCGACAAGGCCCCGGCCACCTTCAAGGTGGGTGACGGCAACCTGCTGCCAGGTTTCGAGGCCGCGTTGTTCGGCTTCAAGGCCGGCGACAAGCGCACCGTGGTGGTCGCGCCGGAGAACGCCTTCGGCCAGCCCAACCCACAGAACGTGCAGGTGATGCCGCGGTCCCAGTTCGAGGGCATGGAATTGTCCGACGGGCTGCTGATCATCTTCAACGACGCCGCCAACACCGAATTGCCGGGTGTGGTCAAAGCGTTCGATGACGCGCAGGTGACCATCGACTTCAACCACCCATTGGCTGGCAAGACCCTGACCTTCGAGGTGGAGATCCTCGAGGTGAAGGCCCTGTAAGCCTGGAGCCGAGCATGCAAATCAAACTCGCCAACCCTCGCGGCTTCTGCGCAGGGGTCGACCGGGCGATCGAGATCGTCAACCGTGCGCTGGAAGTCTTCGGCCCGCCGATCTACGTGCGTCACGAAGTGGTGCACAACAAGTTCGTGGTCGAAGACCTGCGCAACCGTGGCGCCATCTTCGTCGAAGAGCTGGACCAGGTGCCGGACGATGTCATCGTCATCTTCAGCGCCCATGGCGTCTCCCAGGCCGTGCGCCAGGAAGCCGCCGGCCGCGGCCTGAAGGTGTTCGACGCAACCTGCCCGCTGGTCACCAAGGTGCACATCGAAGTGGCCAAGTACAGCCGCGATGGCCGTGAAACCATCCTCATCGGCCACGAAGGGCACCCGGAAGTCGAAGGCACCATGGGCCAGTACGACGCCAGCAACGGCGGCGCCATCTACCTTGTC
The DNA here is from genome assembly GCF_011752535.1 of Pantoea sp. Tr-811. Taxonomy (NCBI): domain Bacteria; kingdom Pseudomonadati; phylum Pseudomonadota; class Gammaproteobacteria; order Enterobacterales; family Erwiniaceae; genus Pantoea; species Pantoea sp. Tr-811. The sequence continues at coordinate 42,137 of NZ_VWXJ01000028.1, read as the reverse complement.
GAGGACGAGGACGATGTTGCCCAGCTGCAGGTGAACGACCCCGACCACCTGGCCTTCGTCACCCAGACCACGCTGTCGATGGATGACACCAGCCGGGTCATCGATGCCCTGCGTGCGCGCTTCCCGAACATCGGTGGCCCGCGCAAGGACGACATCTGCTACGCCACGCAAAACCGCCAGGACGCCGTCAAGCAACTGGCCGGTGAGTGCGACGTGGTGCTGGTGGTCGGCAGCCCGAACAGCTCCAACTCCAACCGCCTGCGCGAGCTGGCCGAGCGCATGGGCACCCCGGCGTACCTGATCGACGGTGCCGAAGACCTGCAGCGCGGCTGGTTCGACCGGGCCGAGCGCGTTGGCATCACCGCCGGTGCTTCGGCGCCAGAGGTGCTGGTACGTGGCGTGATCGAGCAGCTCCGGGCCTGGGGCGCCACTGGCGCCGAAGAGCTGGACGGGCGCCCGGAGAACATCACGTTCTCCATGCCCAAGGAGCTGCGGGTTCGCTCGCTGATCTGATTCAGGTGCCTGTGCACGGAAGGTCGTTGCGATCTCCCGTGCGCAGGCTGACCCTGCCGCTGCTCGACAGCACCACGTAGTACGGGCTATCGCAAACCTGCAGCGTCGTGCCGGTAAAGCCATCGCCCTGTCCCAGCGGCACGCCCTGTGCGCTGAACCTGAGTTGCATGCCTGCATTTTTCGCGATGTTCAATGGCCGTGACAGCCGGTGCTCACGCAGTACCTGCTGGTTGCTTTCCAGCACCACGCGCCAGCCCTTGCCCCAATCCATTTCAAGCGGTTGCACCTGCACGGGCTGACCTTGCAGCACGGCATGGCTGCGCGCACTGCGCAGTGCCTGGGCCAGGTCGCGGGCTGCCGCCGCTCGGTGTAGGTCATCGCTCAAGCGGGCGTAGGCCGGCATGCCAAGCTGCGTCAGCAAGGCGGCCAAGGCCAGGGCAAACATCGTTTGTATCAGTGTTACACCGCGTTGCTTCACTGGGCATCCCTCCCTGGACGTGCTTGGCTTGAGCTTTACCGACGTTGGACACGAGGTCCAGTCGCCCACGTTCAAGTTATTTGCAGGAAACGTCGCAGGAGGTGCATGGATGCACGAAAAACAGCAAGGTATGACGCTGATCGAGGTGTTGCTGGCCGGCCTGGTAGTGGCCGTCTGCATGTTTGCTGCCGCGGGTTTGCAGTTGAAGGCATTGCAGGCCACGGACGAGGCGCGGCGTGACGGCGCTGCGGCGCTGGCTTTGCACAGTGAGCAGGAACTGCGCCGTTGAGCCGGCGAGGGCAGGGTGGGTTCAGTTTGCTGGAGGCCACGCTGGCGCTGGCGATTGGCGTGATGGTGCTGGCAGGGGCAGGTCAACTGCTGATTTCGGCTCACCGAAGCTGGCACCTGCAAGGCGCCGCGCTGCGCCTGCAGGACGATGCCCGCCTGGCGCTATTGCGCATGGCCCGGGACATCCGCCAGGCCGGCATGTTCGGCTGCCTGCGGCTGGAGGCCATCGAGTTCGAAGCTGCGGCTGCCCGGCAGGCGTTCGAGCAGCCGGTGGAAGTCGGCCCGTCGAGCCTCAACCTGATCGTCGCCGAGTTGCCTGGCCATACCGGGGCGCCAGACTGGACCTTGCTGACCAACTGCCATGACCAGGCCACCCTGTACCCCCGGCGCCCAGCGAACCCGGACGGCTTCATGGCCATCCCCATCAGCCGGTATCGCTACTACCTGAACGGTACTTCGCTGATGTTCAGCCGCCGTGGGCGGCCCCAGGGGCTGGCCGAGCACGTGCGCGCGTTTCAGGTGGCGCTGGTGAACACGCCGCAAGGGCAGCGGATAGACCTGCGCCTGACGTTGTACGAACCGGTACTGCAACTGGAGCAGCAGCATGGGCTGAGCGTGGCGCTGCGCAATCCGGTAGCCGGGCCATGAAGCGCCAGCGGGGCATGGTGCTGGTGCTGGCGTTGGTGTTCAGCCTGTTGCTGGGGTTGCTCGCAGCGTCGGCCCTGCGTGACGCGCTGGTGGACATGCGCATGGCTGCAACCCTGAGCGATGGCTTGCAGGCTTTCGAGGAAGCAGAAGGCACGCTGCTGGCCGGCCTGTCAGCGCTGCGCCAGGCGGCGCTTCCCGCGTGCCAAGGCTGCCCGCCACCGCCACGTCCGCATGAGCTCCATGGCCACTGGCAGGCCAGCCCGTCAGGTTACTTCCAGTTGCAGAACCTGGGTGAAACCAGCAACGCGATTCATATGCCCGAGGCTCAGCAGGTCACCTTGTACCGAGTGACGGCGGTCAGCCGGCAACAGGCCGCCAGGCAGGTGCTGGAGGCCGTCTACGCCGTGCCGACCGCTCAAGCACAGGCACCGCGGCGCATCCTCTGGCGGCAAAGACTGAGGGAAGACTGATATGCAGCAAGGAATGAGCCTGATCGAGTTGTTGATTGTCGTGGCCGTGACCGGCATTCTGGCAGCCATTGCCTACCCCAGTTACAGCGACCAGCTCAGGCGAGCCGCACGCAGCGAAGTGGTCGGCCTGCTGCACGACGCTGCCCTGCGCCTGGAGCGCCACCGCGTGCGCACCGGCCAGTACGCCGAGGGCGAGCTGCAACTGCCCGTTGCCAACCGCCACTACCGCCTGCACGCCCAGCGCGACAGCGATACCTTCACGCTGCTCGCGCAGCGCTTGCCTGGTGGGCTGATGGCCGATGATCGTTGCGGCGATTTCCAGCTCGACCAGGCCGGCGTGCAGGGTAACCCGAATGCCGTGCCAGGCAGTGAGCGCTGTTGGGGAAGCTGAAGGTTCAATGATGCCCGGTGCATCGCGGTTTTACTTCAGGTGTTGGATCGACAGATGAGCAAGCAAGTAGTGGTGGTTGGCGGCGGGGTGATTGGCCTGCTGACCGCATTCAACCTGGCGGCCAAGGTCGGCCAGGTGGTGGTGTGCGATCAGGGCGAGGTTGGCCGCGAGTCGTCGTGGGCGGGTGGGGGTATCGTCTCGCCGTTGTACCCCTGGCGCTACAGCCCGGCGGTAACCGCCCTGGCGCACTGGTCTCAGGATTTTTATCCACAGCTGGGCGAGCGGCTGTTCGCCAGCACCGGAATCGACCCGGAAGTTCACACCACCGGGCTGTACTGGCTCGACCTGGACGATGAAGCCGAGGCGCTGGCCTGGGCGGTTCGCCAGCAGCGGCCACTGAGCGCCGTGGATATCTCGGCGGCCTATGATGCCGTTCCGGTGATGGGGGCAGGCTTCAAGCGCGCTATCTACATGGCCGGTGTGGCCAACGTGCGCAACCCACGGCTGGTGAAGTCGCTGAAGGCCGCGCTGCAGGCGCTGCCCAATGTGACCTTGCGCGAGCATTGCCCAGTCAGCGGCTTCGTTCACCAGGATGGCCGGGTGGCTGGGGTGCAGACCGCCGACGGCGTGTTGGCCGCCGATGAAGTGGTGCTCAGCGCCGGTGCCTGGAGCGGCGACCTGTTGCGCACCCTGGGCCTTGAGCTGCCGGTGGTGCCGGTGAAGGGCCAGATGATCCTGTTCAAGTGCGCCGAGGACTTTCTGCCGAGCATGGTGCTGGCCAAGGGGCGCTATGCGATCCCTCGGCGCGACGGGCACATTCTGGTGGGTAGCACGTTGGAGCATGCCGGCTACGACAAAACCCCGACCGATGACGCGCTGGCCAGCCTCAAGGCGTCGGCCATCGAGTTGCTGCCGGCGCTTGCCGATGCCGAAGTGGTTGGGCACTGGGCCGGCTTGCGGCCGGGCTCGCCCGAAGGCATTCCCTACATCGGGCCAGTGCCCGGGCATGCCGGGTTGTGGCTGAATTGCGGGCACTACCGCAATGGGCTGGTGCTGGCGCCAGCCTCGTGCCAATTGTTCACAGATCTGCTGACCGGGGCCGAGCCAATCATCGACCCGGCGCCGTATGCGCCAGAAGGTCGTCTGGGCTGAGGGCTTGTTCTGCTCCTAGCGCAGCCCTGGCAATCTCCAAGCCGGCGCCACTGCGGTAGGAGCGAGCGTAGCTCGCGATGGGGCGCGCAGCGGCCCCAGGGTTTCAGCTTCGCGGCTCATGACCCGGGGCTGCTTTGCAGCCCATCGCGAGCTGTGCTCGCTCCTACAGGGAATGGAGGTGCGCCTGCTGGCACTGTTCCCTGCGCGACAGCGCAGCCTGGAGGAGTGGGCTTACCCTGCGAGGGTCGTTGATGACATTTCCTACTAGCCCTATGGCAAGCTGGCACCTACCGCTTTGCAGGCAGCCCAATCTATGATTCGCGTGCCCAAGGTATCCCGACCATGGGCAGTTGAGGTTTGTACCTAGGATTGTACAATGTTTTGGTTGGTCCCTGCTGAGTCCGTCGGCACGTACCTGCAAGCCCATTGCTCATTCAGCCCTGCTGCGTGGGCCAAGAGATACCTGATCCAGGCCCTTCCTGGGAAGGATTTGAAGAAATGCATGTACTGACTTTTAGCCAGGCTCGCGCCGACCTGAAGCAGACAATGGACGATGTTTGTCGGGATCACGAACCTGCGATCATCACTCGCCAGCGCGGAGAGCCGGTTGTCATGATCTCCCTTGAGGACTACAACGGCATGCAGGAAACCCTGTATCTGCTGGGTTCATCAGCCAATGCCAAGCGCTTGCGCGCATCCATTGATCAGTTGCGGTCGGGAAAAGCTGCTTCTCATGAGCTGTCCATCGATGAACACGAAGTCAAAGCAACGGAACAAGACTGAAGCTCGCAATTCGATCAGTGTTGCGTTCACTTCGGAGGGCTGGGAAGACTATTGTCACTGGAGGGATGCTGACACTGATGTGTTTGCCGTGATCAACAGGCTGATTCGGGAGTGCCTGCGTACACCGTTCAAAGGCACAGGCAAGCCGGAGCCCCTCAAAGGTGATCTTTCAGGCTTCTGGTCTCGTCGCATTACCCGCGAGCATCGGTTGGTGTACCTGTTCGAAGCCGGGCAGATGACCATCTTGCAGTGCCGATACCACTACGATGATTGATCTTCCACCCGATTCAAAGGGCGAGGAGTTACGCCGACCGGCCTGGCCCCTGCTGCAAATGCGCCTGGCTGCAATACCATTCGCTACCTTGCTGCAGCGCCCGGTCGTCGGGCAGGTGCACGCCGCAGTGGGCGCAGCGCACCATCTTCAGCGGGGCGTCGAGCTTGGGCTCGGCGGGCGGCTGCTGGCTGGCGTTGAATTTGCGCCACAGCCAGAACGCGGCGGCGATCAGGGCGACCCAGAAAAGTAGGCGAATCATGGTGACCAGCTTGTCGGTGGAAGAAAGCCGACAGTCTAGGGCGCGGCCAATAAAAAAGGGAGGCCTCTGGCCTCCCTTTCTCATGCGCCTGTCATCAGTCGAACAGGCCAAAGGTCATGTAGCTGAACCAGGAACGGTCTTTCTCGGCTTCCTTCGGCCCGGCCGGCACGATCGGGTCGCCGTTCTCGTCCTTGGGCAGCAGCTCTTGCGGCATTTCGTCGCGGGCGTCCTGGAACTGCTTGACCACGTCCTGGTTGGCGCGGGTTTCGCCCGGCGGCAGCGGGGTTTCGGTTTCGATCAGGCCCAGGGTCGCCTTGGACAGCCAGCCGCGGCCATCAGACTCGGTCTGCTTGGGCTGGAACTGGCCATCGACCAGGCTTGGGTGGTCCGGGTAGTTGAGCTTGAGGGTTTCCAGGCTGGTGGCGGCCAGCTCGTCCAGGTGCATTTTCTGGTACGACTCGACCATCACGGCCAGGCCATCGCCGACCGATGGGGTTTCCTGGAAGTTCTCGACCACGTAGCGGCCACGGTTGGCGGCAGCCACGTAGGCCTGACGGCTCAGGTAGTAGTCGGCCACGTGGATTTCGTAGGAGGCCAGCAGGTTGCGCAGGTAGATCATGCGCTGCTTGGCGTCTGGCGCGTAGCGGCTGTTGGGGAAGCGGCTGGTCAGCTGGGCGAATTCGTTGTACGAGTCACGCGCCGCGCCCGGGTCACGCTTGGTCATGTCCAGCGGCAGGAAGCGCGCCAGCAGGCCGCGATCCTGGTCGAACGAGGTCAGGCCCTTGAGGTAGTAGGCGTAGTCGACGTTCGGGTGCTGCGGGTGCAGGCGGATGAAGCGCTCGGCAGCCGATTTGGCAGCCTCGGGCTCGGAGTTCTTGTAGTTGGCGTAGATCAGTTCGAGCTGCGCCTGGTCGGCGTAGCGGCCGAACGGGTAGCGCGACTCCAGGGCTTTGAGCTTGTTCACCGCGCTGGTGTAGCTGGAGTTGTCCAGATCGGACTGAGCCTGTTGATACAGCTCGGCCTCACTGAGGTTCTCGTCAATGACTTCCTTGTTAGAGGAACAGGCCGCGGTAAGCCCGAGGATAGCGATCAGCAGCAGGTGTTTCACTTGCATGGCGGCTTGCGTCCCTTTGACGGCCGCTGTCTTGGGCGGTGCCGTCCTGTTATGATGAGCGCCCCGGCCAACCCCGGGACAAAAGAAGCCGTATTTAACCACAAGCTCGCAGCCGAAACCAAAGGCTGTGCGCCCGCCGAATCGAGCATGTCCGAGATCATTCAACTTAGCGCAGAGGTCCCGTCCGAACTGGGCGGCCAACGCCTCGACCAGGTCGCCGCCCAATTGTTCGCTGAGTATTCGCGTTCGCGGCTTACTTCGTGGATCAAAGAGGGCCGCCTGACGGTCGACGGCGCGGTCGTCAGACCACGCGATCCCGTCCATGGTGGCTCCCTGCTTGTCCTGGAGGCCGAGCAAGAGGCCCAGGGCGAGTGGATTGCCGAAGACATCGAACTGGATATCGTCTACGAGGACGAGCACATCCTGGTGATCAACAAGCCCGCCGGGCTGGTGGTTCACCCGGCCGCCGGGCATGCCAGCGGTACCTTGCTCAACGCGCTGCTCCACCATGTGCCGGACATCGTCAACGTGCCACGCGCCGGTATCGTGCACCGCCTGGACAAGGACACCACCGGTCTGATGGTGGTGGCCAAGACGCTGCAGGCGCAGGCCAAGCTGGTCGAGCAGTTGCAAAGCCGTACTGTCAGCCGCATCTACGAGTGCATCGTGGTTGGCGTGGTGATCGCCGGCGGTAAGATCGATGCCCCGATCGGCCGTCACGGTGGCCTGCGTCAGCGCATGGCCGTGACGGACGGCGGCAAGCCAGCGGTCAGCCACTACCGGGTACTCAAGCGCTTCCGCTCGCACACCCATGTGCGGGTCAAGCTGGAAACCGGGCGTACCCACCAGATCCGCGTGCACATGGCGCATGTCGGTTATCCGCTGGTCGGCGACCAGACGTACGGCGTGCGTTTCCGCATTCCGCCGGCAGCCAGCCCAACCATGGTAGAGGCGGTGAAGACTTTCCCGCGCCAGGCGCTGCATGCGCGGTTCCTCGCCCTGGTGCATCCGATCACCGGTGAGAAGATGAAATGGGAATCGCCGCTGCCGGATGACTTCGTCTGGTTGCTGTCGCTGCTCAACCAGGACCGCGAGAGCTTTATCGGATGAGTGGCCTGACGCAGTCGCTGCTGTTCCCCGATTGGCCTGCCCCGGCCTCGGTCCGCGCCTGCGTCACCACCCGCGAAGGCGGCGTCAGCCTGGCGCCCTTCGCCAGCTTCAACCTCGGTGACCACGTGGGCGATGCCCCGCTGGCGGTCGCCGAGAACCGCCGCCGCCTGAGCGACGAATTCGCCATCCAGCCCGCCTGGCTCAAGCAGGTGCATGGGCAGGTCGTGGCCGATGCCAACCCGGCCGTGGTGGCCGAGGCCGACGCCAGCTGGACCAGCCAGCCGGGTATCGCCTGTGCGGTAATGACCGCCGACTGCCTGCCCGCGCTGTTCTGCGACCGCGCCGGCACCCGCGTGGCCGCCGCCCATGCCGGCTGGCGCGGGCTGGCCGGTGGCGTGCTGGAGGCCACCCTCGACCGCCTGGCCCTGGCGCCTGAAGAGGTGCTGGTGTGGTTGGGGCCGGCCATTGGCCCGGCAGCATTCGAGGTGGGGCTGGAAGTGCGCGAGGCCTTTACCGCGGTGCACCCTGAAGCGGCCCGGGCGTTCGTCGAGGGTGAGCGGCCGGGCAAGCTGATGGCCGACATTTATGAGCTGGCCCGCATTCGCCTGGCGGCGCGTGGGGTGACGGCCGTATATGGCGGGGGCTTGTGTACGGTAAGCGATGAGCGGTTCTTCTCCTACCGCCGCACGCCGCAGGGTGGGCGCTTTGCCTCGTTGGTGTGGCTGGAACCGCGCTAGCCTGCACCGGCCTCTTCGCGGGGCAAGCCCGCTCCTACAAAACGAACCCGTCCCTTGTAGGAGCGGGCTTGCCCCGCGAATGCTCCAGCGTTAATTCAACCGGTTGACCCCGGTCAACCCCGCTACGCTTGAATCTTCCAGAATCACCCTTATCTATAAAGTCATCTCAGGCAGGTTTCTTTATAAACAGGCGCTGTCCATCGCTCCGACCTGCCCTTTAAAGGAAGGTATCCCATGCGAATAGACCGTTTGACCAGCAAGCTCCAGCTTGCCATCTCCGATGCCCAATCCCTGGCCGTTGGCATGGACCACCCAGCCATCGAGCCGGTGCACCTGTTGCAGGCACTGCTCGAACAGCAGGGCGGTTCGATCAAGCCACTGCTGATGCAGGTTGGCTTCGACGTCAACAGCCTGCGCCAGGCGCTGGTGAAAGAACTCGACCAGCTGCCGAAAATCCAGAACCCCACCGGCGACGTGAACATGTCGCAGGACCTGGCGCGCCTGCTCAACCAGGCCGACCGCCTGGCCCAGCAGAAGGGCGACCAGTTCATCTCCAGCGAACTGGTGCTGCTCGCTGCCATGGACGAGAACAGCAAGCTTGGCAAGTTGCTGCTCGGCCAGGGCGTGAGCAAGAAAGCCCTGGAAAATGCCATCAGCAACCTGCGCGGCGGCGCGGCGGTGAATGATGCCAACGCCGAGGAGTCGCGCCAGGCCCTGGACAAGTACACCGTCGACCTGACCAAGCGTGCCGAGGAAGGCAAGCTCGACCCGGTGATTGGCCGTGACGATGAAATCCGCCGCACCGTGCAAGTGCTGCAACGCCGCACCAAGAACAACCCGGTGCTGATCGGCGAACCGGGCGTCGGCAAAACCGCCATCGCCGAGGGCTTGGCCCAGCGCATCATCAACGGCGAAGTGCCCGATGGCTTGAAGGGCAAGCGCCTGCTGGCGCTGGACATGGGCGCGCTGATCGCCGGTGCCAAGTACCGCGGTGAGTTCGAAGAGCGCCTCAAAGGCCTGCTCAACGAGCTGTCCAAGCAGGAAGGCCAGATCATCCTGTTCATCGACGAGCTGCACACCATGGTTGGCGCCGGCAAAGGCGAGGGCGCCATGGACGCTGGCAACATGCTCAAGCCAGCCCTGGCCCGGGGCGAGTTGCATTGCGTCGGTGCCACCACGCTCAACGAGTACCGCCAGTTCATCGAAAAAGACGCCGCCCTGGAGCGTCGTTTCCAGAAAGTGCTGGTGGAAGAGCCGAGCGAGGAAGACACCATCGCCATCCTGCGTGGCCTGAAAGAGCGCTATGAAGTGCACCACAAAGTGGCCATCACCGACGGTGCGATCATCGCTGCCGCCAAGCTCAGCCACCGCTATATCACCGACCGCCAGCTGCCAGACAAGGCCATCGACCTGATCGACGAGGCCGCCAGCCGCATCCGCATGGAGATCGACTCCAAGCCGGAAGTGCTCGACCGCCTCGACCGTCGCCTGATTCAACTGAAGGTCGAGTCCCAGGCACTGAAGAAAGAAGAAGACGAGGCCGCGAAGAAGCGCCTGGAAAAACTGACCGAGGAAATCGAGCGCCTGGAGCGTGAGTATTCCGACCTGGAGGAAATCTGGGCGTCCGAAAAAGCCGAAGTGCAGGGCTCGGCGCAGATCCAGCAGAAAATCGAACAGGCTCGCCAGGAACTGGAAAGCGCCCGCCGCAAGGGCGACCTGAGCCGCATGGCCGAGCTGCAGTACGGGGTGATCCCGGACCTGGAGCGCAGCCTGCAGATGGTCGACCAGCACGGCAAGACCGACAACCAGTTGCTGCGCAACAAGGTCACCGAGGAAGAAATCGCCGAAGTGGTGTCCAAATGGACCGGCATTCCGGTGGCGAAAATGCTCGAAGGCGAGCGTGAAAAGCTGCTGAAGATGGAAGCGCTGCTGCACCAGCGCGTGATCGGGCAGGGCGAGGCCGTGACTGCTGTGGCCAATGCCGTGCGCCGTTCGCGGGCTGGGTTGTCCGACCCGAACCGGCCCAGTGGTTCGTTCCTGTTCCTTGGCCCGACCGGCGTGGGCAAGACCGAGCTGTGCAAGGCGCTGGCCGAGTTCCTGTTCGACACCGAAGAGGCCATGGTGCGCATCGACATGTCCGAGTTCATGGAGAAACACTCCGTGGCTCGCCTGATCGGCGCCCCACCTGGCTACGTAGGTTATGAAGAGGGCGGTTACCTGACCGAAGCCGTGCGCCGCAAACCCTACGCGGTGGTGCTGCTGGACGAGGTCGAGAAGGCACACCCGGATGTGTTCAACGTGCTGCTGCAGGTGCTGGAGGATGGCCGCCTGACCGACAGCCACGGGCGCACCGTGGACTTCCGCAACACGGTGATCGTGATGACCTCCAACCTGGGCTCGGCGCAGATCCAGGAGTTGGTGGGCGACCGCGAGGCACAGCGTGCGGCAGTGATGGACGCCGTGGGCGCGCATTTCCGTCCGGAGTTCATCAACCGGATCGACGAAGTGGTGGTGTTCGAGCCGTTGGGCCGTGAGCAGATCGCCGGCATCACTGAAATCCAGCTCGGCCGCCTGCGCAGCCGCCTGCTGGAGCGCGACCTGTCGCTGAGCCTGAGCCCAGAGGCGTTGGACAAGCTGATCGCCGTGGGTTACGACCCGGTGTACGGCGCCCGGCCGCTGAAGCGCGCGATCCAGCGCTGGATCGAAAACCCGCTGGCGCAGCTGATTCTGGCTGGCAAGTTCCTGCCGGGCACGGCGATTACCGCCAAGGTGGAAGGGGACGAAATCGTCTTCGGTTGATTGCAGGGCGCCGTGGGCGGCGCATCGCGCGCTGCGCTCGCTCCTACCAGGCCGGTGTAGGAGCGAGCAAAGCTCGCGATGAGCCCACCACAACCCGCGCAAATTCAGGCCTTCCCGGGCCCTCCAGATAACTTGCTGAAATTTTTGAAATTTCTGCTTGCATCTAAAATCAGGTGCCCCTAATATACGCCGCGTTGTCAGCCACCAAGCGAATCACCAGCAACATCGGTGACCGCAAAACAACTTACAAATCAGTAAGTTGAATGAAAAAAAGGTGTTGACAAGTAAAACGAAGAATGTAGAATAGCCGACCTCAGCAGCGACAACGCGAAAGCGGGTAGCTAAAGAGATCGAAGCTAACACAGACTTCGAAGCTGTAAAGATGTGCCGAAGTTCAGTTCCGCGATAGCTCAGTCGGTAGAGCAAATGACTGTTAATCATTGGGTCCCTGGTTCGAGTCCAGGTCGCGGAGCCAATCTCGGGGTGTAGCGCAGTCCGGTAGCGCGCCTGCTTTGGGAGCAGGATGTCAGGAGTTCGAATCCCCTCACCCCGACCATTTTCCGGGTCGTTAGCTCAGTTGGTAGAGCAGTTGGCTTTTAACCAATTGGTCGTAGGTTCGAATCCTACACGACCCACCATGTAAAAAGGGCATCTCGAGTGAGGTGCCCTTTTTTTTGCAAGACCTCGGGGTGTAGCGCAGTCCGGTAGCGCGCCTGCTTTGGGAGCAGGATGTCAGGAGTTCGAATCCCCTCACCCCGACCATTTCCGGGTCGTTAGCTCAGTTGGTAGAGCAGTTGGCTTTTAACCAATTGGTCGTAGGTTCGAATCCTACACGACCCACCAGATACGATAAGCCCGCCTTTCAAGGCGGGCTTTTTCGTTTGCGCTAGAAAAACGCCGACGTCATCTGCCTGGCTTCATAGGTCACTTCCAGTGCATCCAAAACGTTGATAGCATCCGGCCACTGCGCTGTGGTTTTTCAGGTGAACTGGATCATCTCTTCCATCGCTCCAGCGCTGCCTGCCTTTTTCCGTATCCCGTTTCAACGCCCCGACAACCCCCATGCAGCGCTTGTGTAGCCAGCATAGGCTGACCGGCGGTGGGTCAAGATCGGAGAAAAACAGCGGATACCCCTTCGAAGCGTGCAGATATTTACAGGGACGTGGTGATATGAAGCAGTGGCTGTGCTGGACGGTGTTGGCCTTGAGCAGTGCGGTGGCCCATGCTGCCGCCGAGAACGATCCTTTGCTCGACGGCGCCAGTGCTGCCGGTAGTGAAATCCGTGGTGTACTTCGCGCGCGCTCGCAGGCTGTGTTGGCCAGTGAGCTGCCCGGCCGGGTGGTGGACATGCCGTTTGCCGAGGGCCAGGCGTTCAGCAAGGGGGATGTGCTGGTGCGCTTCGACTGCAGCGCCTACCAGGCCCAGGCCAATGCCTCAGGCGCCGCCGTACGCGCGGCCAAAGAGGAGCTGCGCAACAAGCAGCAACTGGCCGCGCTCAATTCCGTGGGCCGTTTCGAGGTGTCGCTGGCCGAGGCCCGCCAGGCCCAAGCGCAGGCCGAAGCCCAGGTTTACCAGGTGCAAGTCCAGCGCTGCCAGGTCAAGGCGCCGTTCGATGGTCAAGTCGTTGCCCGCCGTGTACAGGCCCACGAGAGCGTGGCCAGTGGCGCCCCGCTGCTGGAAATCGTCGATAACCGCTCGCTGGAAATTCACCTGCTGGTGCCCTCGCGCTGGCTCGGCAAGCTCAAGCCCGAGCAGGCCTTCAGCTTCGTGCCCGATGAAACCGGCAAGCCGATCGACGCGGTGGTCAAGCGCCTGGGCGCACGCATCGACGAAGGCAGCCAGACCCTGCTGCTGATCGGCAGCGTGCCGGCCAACACGCCGGGCCTGCTGGCCGGCATGAGCGGCACCGCCCACTTCGTGCAGCCGCAATGAACGCCCCCGTTCCCGGCGCCCTCGAACAGCTGCTGGCGCATTACCTGAAGCTGGAGCGCCAGGCACGTGCTGCCGCATCGCTTGAAGTGCTGTCGTTCAGCATGGTCAACGACAGCCAGCCGCTGTTTGGCTACCGCCACGGCGCCTTGCTGATTGCCGGCAAGGTGCGTGCGCTCACCGGCATCAGCGTGGTTGAACCCAACGCCCCCTTCGTGGTGTTCATCGAACGCATGGTTGCCCGCCTGGGGGCGAGTGACCGTTTTGCCCTGCCGGGCGCGGTGCCGCCGGAAACCGTCGACCAGGCCAGCCGCGACGACTGGCAGGCGCTGTCGGCTCCGCATGCCTTCTGGTTGCCGCTCAAGGACCGCCGCGGCGAGGTGTTCGGCGGGCTATGGCTGGCGCGTGACCACGCCTGGAGCGATGCCGAGCAAGTGCTGCTGGCGCAATTGGGCGATTGCTATGCCCACGCCTGGGGCGCCTTGCAGCCGCGCAAGCCCTGGCGCCTGCGCTGGCCGGCTCGCACCCGCCTTGCCGTGGCCGCCTGCGTGTTGCTGCTGTTCCTGATTCCGGTGCGCCAGTCGGTGCTGGCGCCTGCAGAGGTGGTGCCACTCAATGGCCAGGTGGTTGCCGCGCCGCTTGATGGCGTGGTTGCCGAGGTGTTGGTCAAGCCCAACCAGCCGGTACAGGCCGGCGAGTTGCTGGTGCGTTTCGACGCCACCGCCCTCAAGGCGCAGGCCGACGTGGCCGAACGCACCCTGGGCGTGGCCGAAGCAGAACTCAAGGCCAACACCCAGCGCGCCTTTTCCGATGCCGATTCCAGTGCCCGCCTGGACTTGCTGGCCGCCCGGGTGGAACAGAAGCGTGCCGAGCGCGACTATGCCCGTAACCTGCTGGCGCGCAGCGAGGTGCGCGCCGAGCGCGGCGGTATTGCCGTGTTCGCCGACGCCCAGCGCTTTGTCGGCAAGCCGATGCGTACCGGTGAGCGGCTGATGGAAATTGCCGACCCGGCCCAGGCCGAACTGCGTATCGAGCTGCCGGTGGCCGATGCCATCGGCCTGGACAAGGGCGCCGAGGTTGCCCTGTTCCTCGACAGCGACCCCTTGAACCGCCACGCCGCCACGCTTGAGCGTGCAGCCTATGAGGCCCAGGCCACCGCTGCCGGGCAGCTGGCTTACCGCCTGGACGCCCGCTTCGCCGACGCGCCGCCGCGTATCGGCCTGCGCGGCACGGCCAAGGTGTTCGGCGCCCACGCACCGCTGGCCCTGTACCTGCTGCGCCGCCCACTGGCGGCCCTGCGCCAGGCGGTGGGGATATGAACCTGCCGGCGCTGCGCCCGGACCTGCAGCTCTCGGTGGCGACCCCAGGGCTGGACGGCTCGCCGCAGTGGACCTTGGCCGACCCATTGCGCGGCAAGTATTTCAAGCTCGGCGCACCGGCCATGCGCCTGTTGCGCCACTGGGCGTTGGGCGATGCCCTGCAGGTGCTGCGCGCCGCCAATGCCGAACCCGGCGCGCCACTGACCCCGCAGGCGCTGGATGAGTTGCTGAAATTCCTGCGTGGGCACGACCTGATCAGCGGCGCCGACCCAGAGCAGAACGCCAGCTATGCCCTGAAGGCTGCCAGCCAGCGCCAGGGCCTGTGGACCCAGGTGCTGCACAAATACTTGTTCTTCCGCATCCCACTGTGGCGCCCGGATGCCTTTCTCAACCGCACCTGGCCGTGGCTGGAGCGCTACGGGCCAGCCTTGCTGCGTGGCGGCCTGCCGCTGGTGGCCTTGCTTGGCGCATTCTTGGTGATGCGCGACTGGGAACGCTTTCTGGCCACCTTCCCGCAATTGCTCAGCCTCGGTGGCATGCTGGCCTTCGCCATCGCCCTGGGCTTCGCCAAGCTCTGCCATGAGTTCGGCCATGCCTACATGGCCAAGCGCGCCGGTTGCCGGGTGCCGAGCATGGGCGTGGCGTTCATGGTGCTGTTGCCAATGCTGTACACCGATGTCAGCGATGCCTGGCGCGTGCAAGACCGGCGCACGCGCCTGCTGATCGGTGCCGGCGGCGTGCTGGCAGAATTGCTGCTGGCCTGCATCGCCTTGCTGGCCTGGTCGCTGCTGCCGGATGGGGCAGGGCGCACGGCTGCATTCATGCTGGCCAGCGCCACTTGGGTGACCACCGTGGCAATCAACGTCAACCCGTTGATGCGTTTTGACGGCTACTTCCTGCTCAGCGACCTGTGGGGTGTGGATAACTTGCAAGGCCGGGGCTATGCCCTGTGCCGCTGGCACCTGCGCGAATGCCTGTTCGGCTATGGCGAAGCGCCGCCGGAGCGCTGGTCGCCGGCCTTGCGCAAGCGCCTGCTGTGCTGGGGCTACGCCTCTTGGCTGTGGCGCGCCGTGCTGTTCTTCGGCATTGCCCTAGCGGTTTATCACCTGTTCTTCAAGGTGCTCGGCATCTTCCTGATGATGGTCGAGTTGGTGTGGTTCATTGGGTTGCCCATCTACAAGGAAATGCGCCATTGGTGGCAGCATCGGGCCAAGGCGCATCCGCGCAAGGTGCTGGGGCTAGGTAGCGCCGCGCTGGTGCTGCTGGCCCTGTTGCTGGTGCCCTGGCGCAGCGGGGTGGAAGTGCCGGCGATGCTCGAAGCGGCCAGGGTCACCGCCGTGCATGCGCCCACGGCGGCAAGGGTGGCTGAAGTGCGGGTGGTGGATGGCCAGCGGGTTGCCGAAAACCAGGTACTGGCGGTGCTCGAGTCCCCCGACCTGGCATCGCGCATGGCGATTACCCGGCGTGAAATTGAAATCCTGCAATTGCAGTTGCGGCGCCAGTCCAGCCGCAGTAGCACGGCGGTGGACAGCGGCATTGTTGAGCAGCGCCTGGCCGAGGCGGTGGCCGAGTACCGTGGCCTGGCCGCCCAGCGCGAGCGCCTGACCTTGCGCGCGGCCCATGCTGGCACGGTACGCGACCTTGCCGACAGCCTCAGCCCGGGCCGCTGGATCACGGCCGAGTTGCCCTTGGCGCGCATCATCGAGGATGGCCTGCGGCTGCGCGGCTACCTGGCCGAAGCCGACCTCTGGCGGGTCGCGCCGGGCAGCCAGGGGCACTTTGTTGCCGACGATGTGCTGCGTGGCTCGCTTGCGGTAAACCTTGCCCAGGTTGATGCCAACGGTGTGGCCTACATTGATCAGGAGGCGTTGGTTTCCGAGCACAAGGGCCCGATTGCGGTACGGCGTGACGACCAGAAGCGTGCGCAGCCGTTGCAGGCGCAATACGGGGCGCAGTTCGTGTTGCAGCAGGGCGCCGCTGAACACCTTGCCCACCCGCTGCGAGGCCTGGTGGTGCTGGACGGCCAGGGCGAATCGCTGCTGGCTGCAGCCTGGCGACGAATGGCCGCGCTTGGCGTGCGAGAAAGTGGTTTTTGAGTAGTGAGATTGTAGGACAATTGGGATAAGGTGATATCAATTGGCCATATCTCGGCGTGTGATGCCCATCACACGAATGGTTTGCTCACCGGCTGATCGATGACAGGGAAGTTTGCTTTGATGACGAAGTACGCTGTGACGCTGCGTGCCCTGGAAACAGGCGACATGGGTTTTATCGAACACGTGTATGCCACCAGCCGCGCCCTTGAAATGACCCACAGTGGCTGGCCGGCCGAGCAGATCGCCAGCTTCCTGAAGATGCAGTTCAACGCCCAGCACCAGTATTACCAGCAGCATTTCACCCATGCCGAATTCTGCATCGTCGAAGCGGATGGCGAGCGAGCTGGGCGTCTCTACACCTACTTCGGCCGCACCTGCGCGGTGCTGATCGATATCGCGTTGCTCCCCCATTACCAGAAGCACGGTATCGGCAGCGGCTTGCTCGAAGCCCTGCTGCGCCGTAGCGACCAGCTTCAGCTGCCGGTCGAGCTTTCGGTAGAGCCTTACAACCCGGCCTTGCAGCTCTACCAGCGCTTCGGCTTTCAGGTCATCGACCAGAAAGGCGTGTACCTGCGCATGCGCCGCGAGGCCCCCGACCACCCCAGCAGGATGCCGTCATGAGCGAAACGATCGACTACACCATGCCCACCTATACCGAGCTGGAGCGCGTGCCTGCTGACGCCTTCAGCCTTCAGGTCGGGCCGCAGCAGCATATTCAGGTTACCCGTGTCGCGCTGCGCACCGAGGTGGCGATGAGCGCGGATTACGAATGCTACGCCATCGTGTTCGCCTTGCCCGAAGGTGTGCAGCTGCCGCAGGCAATGTTCCGCGTCAGCGCCCCCGAGGGCCAGCAATGGACGTTGATGATGACGCCGGTCAAGCCCGAAGAAGATGGGTGTCATGCGCTGGAGGCGGTCATCCACCGCAAGCGCATGGCGGCCTGAAGGCAAAGCGCAGCCGCGAACGCCGGCCCGCAACCAATGGCACGAACTCCAACCGAAGCAACAAAGGAAGTGTTCGAATGAGTGATGCATATTTGGGTGAAATCAAGATCTTCGCGGGCACCTATGCCCCCGTTAACTGGTTGCTGTGCCAGGGGCAGATATTGCCCATTTCCCAGAACGAAGCACTGTTCACCATCATTGGTACCACGTATGGCGGAGACGGGATCACCACCTTTGCGTTGCCGAATTTCAGCGGGCGCATGCCGGTTGGCACGGGCCAGGCGGGGAACGTCAGCAAATCGTTCGTGCTGGGGCAGCAAAGCGGGGCCACCGACGTCAACGTACTGACCGCCAACATGCCGGCCCATGCCCATTCCATGGGCGCCTCTTCGCTGAAAGCCACCGTCAGCGTACCAGGGCCCAACAGCTACCTTGCCGCTGTCGAAGATGCTGCCGGTTCGCCCGTCAACATCTACGGTCAGACCAGCGACCCGACCACCAAGGTCGACATCACCTTGTCGCCGCAAAGTACCAGCCCTGCTGGCTCCAGCCTGCCGGTCAATGTGGCGAACCCGTACTTGGCGCTGAGTTTCATCATCTGCACCGCGGGCCTCTACCCGACGCGGCCGTGACTGCCTTATCGCCCAAGCCTGAAACCGTCAATCAAGCGCATAACCAGGAAGTGTTCAAATGAGTGAACCTTACATCGGTGAAGTCAAGATGTTCGCGGGCAACTTCGCCCCATACGGCTATTCCCTGTGCCTAGGCCAGTTGCTGCCGATTCCGCAGAACAGCGCGCTGTTCTCCCTCCTTGGTGCGAACTACGGTGGCGACGGCAGGACGACCTTTGGCCTGCCCAACCTCGCTGGCCGAGCGCCGGTCAACCAAGGGACGGCGAACACAGGCCAGATATACCTGGTGGGCGAAGCCGGGGGGCAGGAACAATCGACCCTGCTGCAATCCAACATGCCGACCCACACGCACAAGATCGCCGGCACCACCGCCGCTGGTGTCACCAGCGTACCAGGGCCGACCACCTTCCTTGCCACGGCCACGGACGCTGCGGGCACACCGCTGAACATCTATGGCAGCGCAGCGCCCGACACCGAGATGCTGCCAAGCTTGCTGGGGGTCACAGGTGGCTCGCAGCCGTTCCCGGTGCGCAATCCCTACGTAACGATTTCCTTCATCATCGCGCTCAGTGGTGAATGGCCAGTGCATCCGTAGTTAACCAGGCGTCGCGAGCGAGCGGTACCCACCTAATTACGCAACAAAGGAAGTGTTCGATGAGTGAGCCATTTATCGCGGAAATAAAGATGTTCGCCGGTGGTTTTGCGCCGCGGGGTTATGCCCTGTGCAATGGCCAGCAGCTTTCCGTACAGCAGAACCAGGCCCTGTATGCAGTGATCGGCAACCTTTACGGCGGCACGGCGCCCACCACGCTCGGTTTGCCCAACTTTGGCGGCTGCACGCCGATTGGCCAGGGCACGTTGGCAGGTACCAATACAACGTTCGCCGCGGGCGGTACCGGGGGCATCGAGGCGGTTACCCTGACCACCAGTAACCTGCCGCTGCACAACCACATTCTCAAGGCCAGCACCGGCACGGCAGACCACAGCACGCCAACCGAAACGTCGGTGCTGGCGTCGGCGACCGACCCCGCAGGCTCGCCGTTGAAAATCTATGGCCAGGGCGCTCCGGTAGACACCCAAATGGCTCTGCAGGCTATTGGAAATACTGGCCAATCGCTGCCACTCTCCGTTCGCAATCCGTACCTGAGCGTTTCGTTCATCATCGCGCTGATGGGCATCTTCCCGTCGCGAAACTGAACAGCACGCCAATCGGCCGTGTGCGCCGGTAATGCAGTGAGCAACGACCGGTGGTGCCCGCAGGGGCACCGCCACTTTTTTAAGCCGCGACGCATGAGGTTCGCGGCCTGAGGCCATTCCAGGAGGTGCTTCATGAAGTTCATCGAACGTTTTGCGCGTAGGCAAACCGCCCCTCAGCCCGCTGCCGAAGCTGTCGGCACGCCGCTGTTGATGGCGCTGGAACCGCGCATCATGTTCGATGCTTCGGTAGCCGTCGTCGCCCAGGATGCCACCGCACAGGCCACCGCCGACGCGGCCAAGGACACCGCCAGCTCCGCCGATGCCGCAAGCCAAGCGCCGGTGGCCACCGCCGACACCCGCAGCACCCAGAGCGAACGCCATGAGGTGGTGTTCATCGACGGCCAGGTGGCCAATGTCGAGCAACTGGTGGCGGGCCTTGGCAACAATGCCGAAGTGGTGGTGCTGGACCCCAACAAGGACGGCCTGCAGCAGATGGCCGACTACCTCAAGGGCCGCGAGAACCTGGACGCCATCCACCTGCTGTCCCACGGTGCCGACGGCACGGTGCAGCTGGGCAATGTGTGGCTGGCCAGCAACAACCTCGCCCAGCACAGCGACGCCCTGCAGAGCATTGGTGCCGCGCTCAAGGCCGATGGCGACCTGCTGCTGTACGGCTGCCGCGTGGGCGAAAGTGCCAACGGCCAGGCCTTCCTTGATGACCTGGCGTCGCTCACCGGCGCCGATGTCGCAGCCTCTGCCGACGACACCGGTGCTGCAAGCCTGGGCGGCAACTGGACCCTGGAGCGCAGCACCGGGCTGATCGAAACCACCGCCCTGGGCGCGCAGATGGACGGCTACCAGAGCCTGCTGGCAGTGTCGTTCAGCGGTGGCGTGAACGGCACCACGCCAACCGTGACCACTGGCACGCAGATGCGCTACGTGCTTGGCGATTTCAACAACGATGGCATCAGCGACATCCTTTACCAAACCGGCACCGCGGCTGGCAGCGCCTGGCTGTTTTCCGCGGGCCGGGCTGACGGCACTTTCGAGACGGCGGTGGCCCAGGGTTCCTCGCCATTCGCCAACGTGACGCTGATCGACGCGGCGGCGGCGGGCTACAACTACTACGCCGCCGACTTCGACGGCGATGGCGATACCGACCTGCTTGGCGTCACCACAACCTCGGGCCCTGCCTATCTGTACCGCAACGTCAACGGGACTTTTACCCGTGAAATCGCCAGTGGCTTCAACGGCACCCAGTATGGCGTGCGCCTGGTGGTGGGTGATTTCAACGGCGATGGTGCCGCCGACATCCTCTACCAACCCGGGTCCGTCGATACCAGCAATTCCTGGCGTTATGCACTGAACAACGGCGATGGCACCTTCACCGATACTGCGCTGGCCAGTACGGTGTTCAGCGGTTTGACCCTGCCGGGCTACCTCACCTACAACTACCGGGTGGTGGACTTCGACGGCGATGGCGACCTGGATATCTTCGTCTTCACCAACAACACCACGGGTACCTTGTACCGCAATGACGGTACGGCCTTTACCTCGGTGACCATCGCCAGCGCCCCGATGCCGGCATTCGCTGCGCGTGCACTGATTGGCGACTTCGACGGTGACGGCGATGCCGATATCTTCTACCAAAGTGCCGCTGCCGTCGGGTCGGCATGGCTGTATGCCGAAAACCTCGGCAACGGCACCTTTGCAGCGGCGGTGACACAGAATTTGTCACCCTTCGCCGGCGTCATCATGACCGACTTCGCCAACCAGAACGTGCGCGTGGCCGACATGGATGGCGACGGCGACCTGGACGTGGTGGGCACCGCGGCCGGGCAGAATTTCAGCGTTTACTACCAGAGCGGCAGCACACCGAAACTGGTGAGCTCGACCCCTGCCGACGACACCCTCAACGTTTCGCCCACCGCCAACATCACCCTGACGTTCAGCCAGAGCGTGACCAAGGGCACTGGCAACATCTATATCGTGCGCACCTCCGACAACGTCGTGGTGCAGACCATTTCGGTGAGCAGTGGGCAGGTCACCGGCTCCGGCACCACCTGGACCATCGACCCATCGGACCTGGCCCAAGGTGTGGCTTATGCCGTGCGCATCGATTCGAAGACCTTCGTCAACGCCGACGGCAAGGTGTTCCTCGGCATCCTCAACAACACCCGGCTGAACTTCACCACCGCCACCAATGCCGCGCCAGTGGTCAGCAACCTCAATGGCGACGCGGTCAGCTACAGCGAGAAGGGCAGTGGCGTACTGATCGATGCGGGTAGCAATGCCTTGGTCACCGACGCCGACTCAAGCAACTTCGGCGGCGGCAACGTGCGGGTTTCGGTGACCGGCGGTGCGGTCAGCGGCGAGGACGTGCTGTCGATCCGAAATGCCGGCACGGCGGCCGGGCAGATTGCCGTTTCCGGCAGCAATGTGCTGTACGGTGGCGTGATCATCGGTAGCTTCACCGGCGGTAGCGGCGGCAATGCCCTGGTGGTGTCGCTCAACGCCAATGCCACGCCGAGTGCCGTCAGCGCCTTGTTGCAGAACCTGGTGTACAGCAACAGCAACAGCACCGCGCCCAATACCGGCACGCGCACCATCAGCGTCAGCGTTACCGACGACACCGGCACCAGCAGCACGGCGGCGGCGGTCACGGTCAACGTACTGGCGGTGAACGACCCGCCGCAGGTCACCGCCAATGGCACCAACCCGACCTTCACCGAGGACGGCGCCGCGGTCGCCGTGTTCAGCGGCGCCGCGATCAGCACCGTCGAAAGCGGGCAGACCATCAACCAGTTGACCCTGACCGTCAGCAACCTGGCCAATGGCATCGCGGAAAAACTGGTGATCGATGGCTCCGATGTCACCTTGACCAACGGCACCAGCGTGGTCACCTTCGGCAATGGCCTGATCGTCTCGGTTTCGGTGGCATCCGGCACCGCCACGCTCACCATCACCCACGGTGGGCTGTCCACTGCGACGGCCCAGAGCATTCTCAACAGCATCGCCTACCGTAACGACAGCAACGCCCCGACCGGCACTTTGCGCACCGTCACCCTGACCAGCGTGCGCGACAGCGGTGGAACCAGCAACGGTGGCATCGACACCTCAGCCCTCAGCATCACCAGCGTCGTCACCCTGGTGGCGGTCAACGATGCCCCGGTGCTCAGCGGGGGGCCGTCTGTGATCGCCGCCACTAACGAAGACACCACCAGCAACGCGGTGGCGGTTTCCACGATTCTGGCTGGCGCCAGCTATTCCGACGCCGATGCGGACGCCGCCTCCGGCATCGCCATTATCGCCACCGCTGGCCGTGGCACCTGGCAGTACTCCACCGACGGCACCACCTGGACCAGCTTCGGCAGCGTATCGACCAGCAGTGCCCTGCTGCTGGCCTCGACCAGCCAGGTGCGCTACATCCCGGATGGTGCCAATGGCGAGAACGTCTCCTTCACCTACCGTGCCTGGGACCATACCACGGGCACGGCGGCCACCAACGGCTCGCCCAACACCGGCGACACTACCGCCAACGGTGGCACCACCGCGTACTCCACTGGCACCGCCCAGGTCACGCTTATCGTCACCTCGGTCAACGATGCGCCGGTGATAACCCCGGTGAACCCAACCCTGCCCGGCCTGACTGATACGGCCACCAACAATATTGGCAGCGGCGTCAGTACGTTGCTTGGCGGCGTTACCGATGTCGACAGCGGCGCCCTCAAAGGTATCGTCGTGACCGGCATCACGGGCACCTACGGCACCTGGCAGTTCAGCACCGACAATGGCGCCACCTGGATCAACATCGGCAGCGCCTCGGATACCTACGGGCTATTGCTGAGCCCCGCCGACCGCCTGCGTTTCGTACCCGATGGCGTGCACGGGGAAACCGCCACCGTCACTTACCGCGCCTGGGACCAGACCGGCGGAACCCAAGGCCTGCAAGGCCTGCGCACCAACGTCGCCGGGCTTACCGGCGGCAGCAATGCCTACTCCAGCGCCACCGATACCGCCAGCGTGGTGGTGACTGCTGTCAACGATGCACCGGTGGTGACCGGCAGCGGCGGCAGCGTGGCCTGGACCGAGGGCAACAACGTCACGTCCACCCCGGTGATCATCGACAGCGGCCTGATCGTCAGCGACCCGGATGGCCCCAGCATCGCCTCGGCCACCGTCAGCCTGGGCGGCAGTTATGTGCTGGGTGAAGATACCCTGGGCATAACCCTTGACGCCGCGACCACGGGCAACATCACTGCCATGTGGAACGCCATCACCGGCACCCTGACCCTCAGCGCCGCCGGCGGTGCCACCCAGGCGCAGTTCCAGGAAGCGCTGCGCTCGGTGACCTACACCAACAACTCGGACACCCCGACCACCACCACCCGCACGGTGTCGATCAAGGTCAACGATGGCAGCCTCGATTCCAACGTGGTGACCCGCAATGTGACCCTCACGGCGGTCAACGATGCGCCGCAGATCAGCGCCCCGACCAACGTCAGCGTTACCGAAGACACACTGTCGCCGGTCACCGGCATCGTCATCAGCGATGTCGACTCCAGCAGCGGCACCCTCACCCTGACCGTCGCCGCCGGCAACCTCAGCGGCGTCAGCACCGGTGGTGTCAGCGTGGCTGGCAGTGGCTCGGCACTCGTTCTGACCGGCACCTTGAGCTCGATCAACGCCTACATCGCCGCAGGCAACCTGAAGTACACCACGGCGCTCAACGCCAACGGTAGCGTGACCCTTGGCATCAGCGTGGACACGGCCAGCGTCGCCACCGTCACCCGCAGCCTGACCCTCGACATCACCCCGGTGAACGACGCGCCGACCATCACCATGCCGGTTTCCATCAATGTCACCGAAGATGTTGCCATGCCCTTGTCTGGCATCAGCTTCGCCGATGTCGATGCCGGCAGCGGCAGTGTCACGGTGACGTTCAGCGTGGCCAGCGGCAACGGCACGCTGACCGGTAGCCCCAGCAGCGGTGTGGCCATTGCCGGTTCCGGTACCAACAGCATCGTGCTCGAAGGCACCGTCGGCGACATCAACAGCATGATCAGCAATGGCCACCTGAGCTACCTGGGCGCGGCGAACGCAACGGGGGTGAAAACCCTGTCGATCTCCATCAACGACAACGGCAACACCGGCAGTGGTGGCCCGCTGACGGTCTCGGCGGACCTCTCGCTGGTGATCGCCGCCGTCAACGATGCCCCGGTCAACAGCCTTCCACCTTCCCAGACGGTGCTGCAGGACAACGTGCTGACCTTCAGTACCGGCAATGGCAACCTGATCAGCGTCTCGGACGTGGACA
Organism: Pantoea sp. Tr-811; assembly: GCF_011752535.1. Taxonomy (NCBI): domain Bacteria; kingdom Pseudomonadati; phylum Pseudomonadota; class Gammaproteobacteria; order Enterobacterales; family Erwiniaceae; genus Pantoea; species Pantoea sp. Tr-811. The sequence continues at coordinate 17,687 of NZ_VWXJ01000028.1, read as the reverse complement.
TCGGCGCTAACCCGATGGTGGTCACCCTCACCGCCAACCACGGCCTGCTGACCCTGAGCCAGACCACCGGCCTGAGCTTCATTGTCGGTAATGGCTCAAGCAATGCGACCATGACCTTCAGCGGCAGCCTCAGCGACATCAACGCAGCGCTCAATGGCCTGACGTTCGCCCCAACCGCCGGTTACTTCGGCACCGGCTCACTGACCATCGAGAGCAACGACCAGGGCAATTCCGGCAGCGGCGGCGCGAAAAGTGACATCGACACGCTGCTGATCACCGTATCGCCGGCCAACCCGAAGGTCGTCAGTGTGACCGCGCTGCCTGGCAGTGATGGCCAGCACAAGGTGGGCGATACTGTCTACATCGTGGTCAATTTCGACAACGCCGTGGTGGTCGACCTCACCGGTGGCCAGCCAAGCCTGCTGCTGGAAACCGGCGCCATTGACCGTGAAGCGGTGTATATCAGCGGCTCAGGCAGCAACCAGTTGGTGTTCCGCTACACCGTGCAGGCCGGTGACACCTCCGCCGACCTGGACTACGCCAGCACCGCATCGCTCCACGCCAATGGCGCGGTGCTGCAAAGCGGCGCGGGCTATTCGGCGGTTCTCACCCTGCCGACCGTGGGCGGCGCCAATTCCCTGGGTGGCCAGCAGGCCATCGTGGTCGACGGTATCGTGCCGACCATCAGCTCGGTAACGCTGCCGGCCGATGGCAACTACCGGCTTGGCCAGAACCTGGATTTCGTCGTCAACTTCAGCGAGGCGGTGACGGTCGACAGCACCGGCGGTACGCCGCGTCTGGCAGTCACCCTGGATAACGGCGGCATTGTGTATGCCGACTATCTGTCTGGCTCCGGTGGCAGTGCGCTGGTGTTCCGCCTGACCGTTGCCAGTGGCCAGTTGGACACTAACGGCATCAGCGTCGGCAATACCTTGCAGCTCAATGGCGGCAGCGTGCGCGACCAGGCCGGCAACGCCAGCACGACCGCGTTCACGCCGGGCAACAGCAGCGGCATCCTGGTCGATGGCGTGGTGCCAAGCGTGGCCAGTGTGGCCGTGCCGGCCAATGGCAGCTACAAGGCCGGCGAAGTGCTGAGCTTCACCGTCAACACCAGCGAAGCGGTGTTCGCCAGCGGGGCGCCACGCCTGGCGCTGGACATTGGCGGAACCACCCGCTACGCGACCCTGGTTGCGGGCAGCAGTGGCGGTTCGACCCTTGTGTTCGAGTACACCGTGCAGGCGGGCGACAACGATGCCGATGGCATCAGCGTCGCCAGCAGCCTGGACCTCAACGGCGGCAGTGTGAAAGATGCGGCCGGCAACGACATGAACCTCATCCTCAACAGCGTTGGCAGCACCGCCGAGGTGGTGGTGGACAGTGTGGCGCCGAGCGTGGCCAGCATCAGCCGCGCTGGCGCCTCGCCGACCAACAGCGGCTCGCTCAGCTACACCGTGACCTTCAGCGAGGCGGTCAGCGGCGTGGACCTCAGCGACTTCAGCGTCACCTTCGGCGGCTCCGCCTCCGGCAGCTTGGCGAGCATTACCCAGGTGGATGGCCGTACCTACAGCGTGCTCATCAACAACCTCAGCGGCGCCGGTGATGTCACCCTTTCCCTGAACGGCAGCGGCACGGGTATCGCCGATGCCGCCGGCAATGCCATCAGCGGCGGCCTGAGCGGTGAAACCTACGCCGTCGACCGGCTTGCGCCTGTGGTGAACAGCGTCAGCGTGCCGGGCAACGGCACCTACGTGGCTGGGCAGCACCTCGACTTCATCGTCAACCTCGACGAAAACACCCAGGTCGATACCAGCGGCGGCACTCCACGTATCGCGGTGACGCTGGGCAACGGCGAAGTCGCCTATGCCCAGTACCTGTCCGGCTCTGGCAGTGCGGCGCTGGTGTTCCGCCTGACTGTCGCCAACGGCCAGTTGGATAGCGACGGCATCAGCTTGGGCAACGCCATCGAGCTCAACGGCGGCACCCTGCGCGATTACGCGGGCAACGATGCCAACCTGCAACTGAACAACGTCGCCGACACCCGTGGTGTACTGGTGGATGCCGTGGTGCCGGTGATCGCCAGCGTCGACGTGCCGGCGAGCGGTAGCTACAAAGCGGGCGATGTGCTCAGCTTCACCGTCAACACCAGCGAAGGCGTAGTGGCCGACACCCTCGGTGGCACGCCGCGCCTGGTGCTGACCGTGGGGGGTGTGACCCGTTATGCCAGCTATGTGTCCGGTGGCGCCGACGGTGCGCTGCTGTTCCAGTACACCGTGCAGGCCGGTGACACGGCCTCTGGCGGCATTGGCGTCAATAGCACGCTGGACCTCAACGGCGGGCACTTCAACGACCCGGCCGGCAATGCGCTGGCGCTCAGCCTGAATGGCCTGGGTAGCACCGCCAACGTGCTGATCGACACTACGACGCCGTATGCCACCAGCATCACCCGGCTGGATACGACGCCGAGCACCAGCGCCTCGGTCAGCTACAGCGTGACCTTCAGTGAGCAAGTGCTGCACGTGGATGCCAGCGATTTCAACCTGGTTTTCGGTGGCGATGTTGCTGGCAGCATTCAGAGCGTCAGCAGTACCGACGGCATTACCTATACCGTCACCCTGGGCGGCCTGACCGGCACCGGCACCGTGCGCCTGGACCTAAAGCCTGGCACCGACATCACCGATGCCGCAGGCAACCTGATACCGGGCGGACGGGTCGGGGTGAACTACGCCATCGACCGTGTGGCGCCGAGCGTGTCTACCGTGGCTGTGCCGGCCAACGGCACCTACGTCGCCGGCCAGAACCTCGACTTCATCGTCAACCTGGACGAAAACACCCGGGTCGACACCAGCGGCGGCACCCCGCGCATCGCGGTGACGCTGGGCAACGGCGAAGTCGCCTATGCCCAGTACCTGTCCGGCTCCGGCTTGCAGTCGCTGGTGTTCCGCCTGACCATCGCCAACGGCCAGTTGGATAGCGACGGCATCAGCTTGGGCAACGCCATCGAGCTCAACGGCGGCACCCTGCGCGATAACGTAGGCAACGATGCCAACCTGCAACTGAACAACGTCGCCGACACCCGTGGTGTACTGGTGGATGCCGTGGTGCCGGTGATCGCCAGCGTCGACGTGCCGGCGAGCGGTAGCTACAAAGCGGGCGATGTGCTCAGCTTCACCGTCAACACCAGCGAAGGCGTAGTGGCCGACACCCTCGGTGGCACGCCGCGCCTGGTGCTGACCGTGGGAGGTGTGACCCGTTATGCCAGCTATGTGTCCGGTGGCGCCGACGGTGCGCTGCTGTTCCAGTACACCGTACAGGCCGGTGACACGGCCTCTGGCGGCATTGGCGTCAATAACACGCTGGACCTCAACGGCGGGCACTTCAACGACCCGGCCGGCAACGCGCTGGCGCTCAGCCTGAACGGCCTGGGCAGCACCGCCAACGTGCTGATCGACACCACGACGCCGTATGCCACCGGCATCACCCGGGTAGACACGACCCCGACCAACAGCGCTACGGTCAGCTACCGCGTGACGTTCAGTGAAACGGTGGCGAACGTGGATGCCAGCGACTTCAACCTGATCTTCGGCGGTGATGTCACGGGCAACATTCAGAGCGTCAGCAGCCTCGACGGCATGACCTACACCGTGACCCTGGCCAACTTGAGCGGCACCGGCACCGTACGCCTGGACCTCAAGCCCGGCACCGATATCGCCGATGCCGCCGGCAACCTGGTGCCAGGCGGGCGCGTTGGCGTGAGCTACAGCATCGACCGCGTCGCGCCGAGCGTGACCGCCGTGGATGTGCCGGCCAACGGCACCTACGTCGCCGGCCAGAACCTCGACTTCACCGTGCACATGAGTGAAGTGGTGCAACTGGACACCAGCAACGGCAGCCCGCGCCTGGCCGTCACCTTGGACAACGGTGGCACGGTGTACGCCGAGTACCTGTCCGGGGCCGGCAGCAGCGTGCTGGTGTTCCGCCTGACCATCACCAGCGGCCAGCTGGACACCACCGGCATCAGCGTGGGCAGCAGCCTGCAGCTCAACGGCGCGACCCTGCGCGATGCCGTGGGCAACGCTGCGCAAACCACGCTCAATGGCCTGCCGGCCACCGATGGCATCCTGGTGGATGCCGTGGTGCCGACCGTGGCCACGGTGACGCTGCCATCGCCGGGTGCCTACAACGCCGGTGACGTTTTGCGCTTCACCGTCAATGCCAGTGAGCCGGTGGTCGTCGACACCAGCACCGGCACGCCACGGCTGGCCGTGAACATCGGCGGGGTGACCCGCTATGCAACCTACGTTTCCGGCTCCGGCACCTCGGCGCTGGTGTTCGAGTACAGCATCCAGCCAGGCAACAACAGCACCAGTGGCATCAGCCTGGGCGCCAGCATCGATCTCGATGGTGGGTCGCTCACCGATGCCGCTGGCAATGCAATGAACCTTGCGTTGAACGGAACAGGTTCCGGCGCAGGTATCGTCGTCGACACGGTCGCGCCACAGGTCAGCGACATCGTGCGGGTCGACACCACACCGAGCAACGCCAGCACCGTGCGCTACACCGTCACCTTCGATGAAAGCGTTTCCGGGGTAGACAGCGCGGACTTCTCGCTGGCCTTCACCGGCAGCGCCAGCGGCCGTATTGCCTCGGTGGAGCAGGTCAATGGCCGCACCTACACCATCGTCGTCGACAACCTCAGCGGCGCCGGCAACGTGCGCCTTGACCTGAACGCCAGCGGCACCGGCATCACCGACGTGGCCGGCAACCCGATCAGTGGCGGGCTGGCGGGCAGTGTGTACAGCATCGACCGCGTCGCCCCTTCGGTAACCGGTGTGACGGTGCCGGCCAGCGGTACCTATGTGGCTGGCCAGCAGCTGGACTTCACCGTCAACACCGACGAGGCCGTGCTGGTGGACACCGGGGACGGCGCACCGCGCCTGGCCATCACCCTGGACAACGGGCGGGTGGTGTATGCCGATTACCTGGCAGGCTCCGGCGGCAGCGCCTTGGTGTTCCGCCTCAACGTCACCAGCGGCATGGCCGGTAACGGCAACTTCAGCGTGGCACCCGCTATCGACCTCAACGGCGGCAGCATTCGCGATGCCCGCGGCAACGATGCAGTGACCGCGTTGAACAACGTGGGTGACACCTCAGGCATTCTGGTCGATGCCCGCGCCCCGCGCGCCACCAGCATCGTGGTCGATGGCCCGGTACTGCCGACCGACCGCAGCCTGAGCTTCACCCTGACCTTCGATGAACCGGTAAGCGGTGTGGATGCCAGCGATTTCAGCGTGCTGGGCACCAACACCGCGAGCGGGGTGGTGCAGCAGGTGCAGCGCATCGATGCCAGCACCTACCGCATCGTGGTCGGTAGCCTGCGCGGCCAGGGCACGCTGGCCTTGAGCCTGAATGCGCTGGGCAGCGGCATCCAGGACGCGGCTGGCAATGCCATGGCGCTGAGCCTGGTGGGCCAGGCCCAGGGCATCCAGACCCAGGACGTGGGCGACCTGCAGTACCGGCTCAACCCACCGCAGGCGCTGGGTGACCCGCGCTCCACCGTGCTGCAGCCCCAGGTGCCTGGGCCGCAGCTTAACGAAAGCGTGTCACCGCTGCTGCCGGGGGCGCTGTTCGAGGTGCGCAGCGTGGGGGGCGATATCCAGCCCCTGGGCACGATCTTCCTTGGCAACGCCAGCAGCGCGCCAAGCTTCATCGCCCAGGTATTTGGCAGCAGCGACAGCGCCGCCGTGCAGGCGGGCTTCGGCGGCTTCGCCAGCGGCGGTAACGGCGTGTTCGGCAGCAGCACCTTGGCGGCGATTTTCAGCCATGAGGTGCCGGGTGTCAGCGACATGAACGTGTTCAACGGCAGCCAGTGGCGCCCAGCCGACCTCAGCCAGGGGCTGCGCGGGGTGTTCGGCGTGCCGACCTTTGGCCAGCAACTGCAACAACTCAACGATGCCGAGCAGCGCCAGGTGCGCGACTTGGCTCAAGCCTTGGCCCAACCGGCCCAGATCGGGCGGCAGGCATGAAATACACACAACACTTGATGAACAAGCCGTACCAGGGGGCGGCTCAAGGATGAAGAAGAGTCACAAACTGTTCGCCGCCAGCCTGTTGGCGTTGGCCGTCAGCGGCTGCGCGGTCACCAGCCAGCCAATCGACCGCAGTGTCAGCGAGGAACGCGCACGGGCGGATCTTGCCAGCATGTTCAAGGGGCAGGAGCCGCTCAATGGCCCGCTCACCTTGCACCAGGCCATGGCCCGTGCAGTGAAGTACAACCTTGAGGCACGGCTTAAGGTGATGGAAGAAGCCCTGGCCAAACGCCAGGTCGACCTGGCTCAGTTCGACATGCTGCCGCGCATGGCGCTGGATGCAGGCTATGTCGGGCGCAACAACGTCAGCGCCTCCAGCAGCCAGAGCATCCGCACCGGCACCCAGTCGCTGGAGCCGTCCACCTCCCAGGACCGCGACCGCGATGTGGCCGACCTGACCATGGTGTGGAACGTGCTGGACTTCGGTGTGAGCTACGTCAGCGCCAAGCAGCAGGCCGACCAGCGCCTGATTCTGCAAGAGCGCAAGCGCAAGGTGGTCCACACCATCACCCAGGATGTGCGCTCGGCCTACTGGCGCGCGGTGGCGGCGCAGCGCCTGCTGAGCCAGATCGACGCGCTGATGGGGCGCATTCACCAGGCCCGTGACAACAGCCAGAGCATGAGTGCCCAGCGCATCGGCGACCCGGTGCAAACCCTGAGCTACCAGCGCGCCCTGATCGAGGCCACCCGCCAGCTGGAAGAGCAGCGCCGCGCGTTGTCGCTGGCCAAGACCGAACTGGCGGCGCTGATCAACCTGCCGCTCAATACCGAATTCACCCTGGCGCCGGAAGAAGGCTACGTGGTGCCGACCTTCAAGGGCGACTTCGCCAAGCTTGAGCAGCAGGCCCTGGCCAGCCGCCCCGAGTTGCGCGAGCAGGACTACCAGGCGCGCATCAGCGCGGCAGAAACCCGCAAGGCCATGCTGCGCATGCTGCCGGGCCTGGAGTTCTCGGCCGGTGGCCACTACGACAGCAACTCGTTCCTGACCAACCAGAGCTGGGCCGACTATGGCGTGAAGGTGACCTGGAACCTGTTCAACGTGCTCTCGGCACCGGCGGCGATCAAGGTGGCCGAAGCCGGTGAAGACGTCGCCGCAGCGCGGCGCCAGGCCATGTCGATGGCGGTGCTGGCGCAGTTGTACGTGGCCAACGCCAACTTCAACGAGTCGGTTCGCCAGTTCCGTACCAGCGAAGAGCTGGCCACGCTGGATGGGGAAATCGCCGGGCAACTGCGCAACCGCTACCAAACCCAGAACATCGGTGAGCTGGAGTTGATCCAGGGCGAGTTGAACAACTTGCAGACCCAGCTCAAGCGCGACCTGGCCTACGCCGAACTGCGCAATGCGTACGCGCAGCTTTATGTCAGCTCCGGGGCCGACCTGCTGCCCGATACCTTGCCTGACAGCAACCTGCAGACCATCGCCAGCGCGTTGCGCAATGGCGAGGCGAACTGGAACCGCTGATCGGGTGTAAAAAAGGGGGCCTGCCTGACGGCGGGCCCCCTGTCTTGTAGCCGGCTGGGTATCAGTGCAGCTTCAGGCGCGGCTCGGTGCCGCGGCCAATCTTGCTGCCCAGCATCATCAAGGCCGTGCGGAAGAACCCGTACAGCGCCATCTGGTGCATGCGGTACAGCGACACGTAGAACATCCGCGCCAGCCAGCCTTCGAGCTTCACGCTGCCCATCAGGTTACCCATCAGGTTGCCCACCGCCGAGAAGCGCGACAGCGATACCAGCGAGCCGTAGTCCTTGTAGGCGTAGGTGGGCAGCGGCTTGTTCTCCAGCCGCGCCTTCAGGCTTTGCGCCAGCATCGACGCCTGCTGGTGCGCGGCCTGGGCCCGTGGCGGCACGTTGCGGTCGCTACCTGGTTGCGGGCAGGCGGCGCAGTCGCCGAAGGCGAAGATGTTGTCGTCGCGGGTGGTTTGCAGGGTAGGGCGCACCACCAGCTGGTTGATACGGTTGGTTTCCAGGCCGTCGATGTCCTTGAGGAAGCCCGGTGCACGAATGCCCGCCGCCCACACCTTGAGGCTGGCCTGGATCACTTCGCCGTCCTTGGTTTTCAGGCCGTCCTCGGTCACTTCGCTGACGGCGGCGTTGGTCATCACCTTCACGCCGAGTTTTTCCAGGGTCTTGTGCACCGGCACGCTGATGCGCTCCGGCAGCGCCGGCAGCACGCGCGGGCCAGCCTCGATGATGGTGATGTGCATGTCCTTGGGCTGGATACGGTCCAGGCCATAGGCTGCCAGCTCGTGGGCCGCGTGGTGCAGCTCGGCCGCCAGCTCCACGCCGGTGGCACCGGCGCCAACGATGGCCACGCTGATTTTTTCGCTGGCCACGTCACCGGCGTGGGCGCGCAGGTAGTGGTTGAGCAACTGCTGGTGGAAGCGCTCGGCCTGCTTGCGGGTGTCGAGGAACAGGCAGTGCTGCGCCGCGCCCAGGGTGCCGAAGTCGTTGGTGTTGGAACCTACGGCGATCACCAGCGAGTCGTAGCCCAGGGTGCGCGCAGGCAGCAGCTCGCGGCCCTCTTCATCGAGGGTCGCGGCCAGCTGGATCTGCTTGCCTTCACGGTCCAGGCCGCTCATGCGCCCCAGCTGGAAGTTGAAGTGGTTCCACTTGGCCTGGGCCACGTAGTTCAGTTCGTCTTCCGAGGAGTTCAGCGAGCCGGCGGCCACTTCGTGCAACAGCGGCTTCCAGATGTGCGTGAGGTTGGCGTCGACCAGGGTGATGTCGGCCTGCTTGCGCTTGCCGAGGGTTTTACCCAGGCGGGTCGCCAGTTCCAGGCCGCCGGCGCCGCCGCCGACAATCACGATGCGATGAGTCATGGGGATATCTCATAAGGTTTACGGAATGCGTGGCCCCAGGGGCCGGCCGCACACTGCGCAAGGGGAGGGCGAGCGCGAAGCAGCTCATAGCACCAGTCCACTCAGCAGGCGGCTGATGAGGCCCAACCCGATGGTCACCGCCAGCACCAGCACCAGGAGCAGCCAGGGCCGGAAAGGCCGGCGCTCGACTTGGTGTTGAGGGGCTTGCAGGTACGCATCGACACGACGCTGATCTTCAGGATTCAGGCGGCTGGTCATGGTGGGCCTCGTCAGGTAGACGTTTGTGACTGCATGCACGCTACAGCGTTTATGCAGGCGCTTGAGACAAATGATAATGCTTTCTATCCCTGGCGCCGAGTGTACGCCATTGCAATGATGCTCGGCACTGGATCAAAGACTGATGCCCACGTCGAACACGATGCTGCGCCCCAGGTTGCCACGCAGGAAATCCGGCGCATCGGGGTGGGCGAACAGCACCCGGGCAAAGGTCGGCCCCACCAGCGACAGCGACCGCCAGCCCTGGCGCAGGTACTCGGTGGGCGGCGGGAAGTGGGTGTTGAGGTCGAGCACTTCGCGCTTGAGGCTGGAGAAGGCGATGATGTCCAGCTCACCCAGCTCCAGCCCGCGTTCGCGGTAGTTGTGCGCCTTTTTGCGCAAGGTCGGCGCCAGGCGCGCGAGCAGTTCGGTGGCGGCGATGCGCCGTGGGCGGGTTTCGCGGCGAACCAGCTGCGCCAGGGAGAAGGCGCTGCGCCGGCGCTGCAGCTCTTCGCGCCACTCGTCGTTCAGGCGGCGGCCCTCGTCGAGCACGAAGAACACCTCGAATGCCGCATCGCGAAACAGCACGTCTGGTGGCTCCTGGCCCGCCGGGGTGAAGTCTTCGCTGCGGTAAGGGATGTTCAGCCCCTGCAACAGGCGCTGGCACACCCACCGCTCCCGCTCCCACTTGCGGGCGTTGGAGAGGAAGGCATTGGCTTGTTCGGCCTGGATGGTAAGCAGGCGCAGGTAGTCTGAGTCATCCATGGGAACAAGCTTAGTCGCTAATCGATGACGGTAAGATGCTGTTTGTGCGTAGGAATCGGGGCAGGGTATAGACTCAGGTTTTAACCACATGGCTGCCAGGGGTATTTCAAGTGATCAGCGCGCAGGTGTTGTCCACAACCAGCCTTGCGGTGGGCTGGTGCGGTTATGTGCCCGTGCTGATCTGGGCGGCCAGCCGCACGCGCTGGGTGGAGCTGGTCACCGACCGACGCCGCCAGCACTTGCTGTTCGGCACGGTGTTCTGCCTGTTTGCCCTGTGGTTGGTGAGGCGCGATTTCGAAACGGGGGTGTCGTACCACTTCATCGGCATGACGGCGGTGACCTTGTTGCTGGACTGGCCGTTGGCGGTGCTCGGTGGTTGCTTCGCCCAACTGGGCCTGCTGGCGCTGGGGCGCCAGGACCTGGCGGCGCTTGGGGTTAATGGGCTGCTGCTGGTGGGCTTGCCGGTACTGATTACCGAGGTGTGCGCGCTGCTGGTGGAGCGGGCGCAGCCGCGTAACCTGTTCGTGTATATCTTCTGTTCGGGGTTCTTTCCCGCCGCGTTGACGGTGCTGGTGTGCCTGCCGGTGGCGCTTGGGGTGTTGTGGCTGGATGGGGTGTTCGCGATGCCGGAATGGCTCAGCGATTTCATTGGCTACCTGTGGTTGATGATGTTCCCGGAGGCGTTCATCAACGGCATGGTGATCAGCGCGCTGGTGGTGTTTTGCCCCGAGTGGCTGGAAACGTTCAACCGCACGCGATATTTGCAGGCGCCCTGGAAGGAAGATGAGCACTGATTGTCGTGCTGTTTGTGGTGGCCCCTGGTAGGAGCGAGCAAAGCTCGCGAAGCGCCGCCAACTGCACCCACCCAGGCCATTCACCTCAATGCCGCGGCTCCAGATCCCCCGAAAACAGCTCATCTTCCGAATCCGGCGCCACCGGAATCTTGTGCTCCTCGGCCGCCCAGGCCCCCAGGTCGATCAGTTTGCAACGGTCGGAACAGAACGGCCGGAACGCGCTCTTCTCGTTCCATTCCACAGGTGCGCCACAGGTCGGGCAATCGACGGTCAATGGCTGGCTCATGGCTGGCCTCCTCGTAAAGTCAGGTAAAAGTGGTGCAGGCGGTCAATCTGCTCGTGCAGCGCGGCGAGGTCGCCGTCATTGACCACCACATCGTCGGCATGGCCCAGGCGTTCCTCACGCCCCAGCTGGGCCTTGAGAATTGCCTGCACCTGCTCGGCACTGGTGTTGTCACGTGCCAGGGTGCGTTCTACCTGCAGCGCCTCAGGCACATCGATCACCAGCACGCGCTGCACCTTCTGGTACTGGCCCGATTCGACCAGCAGCGGCGACACATACACCGCATAGGGCGACTCGGCCTTGGCCAGGTAGCTGAAGATTTCCTGCCCGATCAACGGGTGCAGCAGTTGTTCCAGCCACTTGCGCTGGGCCGGGTCGGCGAAGATCAGCTGGCGCAGTGCGGCACGGTCGAGCTGGCCGTCTTCCAGCAGCACGCCAGGGCCGAAGCGCTCGACGATGCTGGCCAGTGCCGGGCGGCCGGGCTCGACCACCCAGCGCGCCGCCTGGTCGGCATCGACCAGGTGCACGCCAAGTTCGACAAAACGCTCGGCAGCCGCGCTCTTGCCGCTGCCGATGCCGCCGGTAAGCCCGAGAATCCAGGGGGTGAAGGCCTTGGTGGTCATCACATTCCAAACTGTTGCAGGTAGAAGGTGACTATTTCATCACCCCAGAGCACGGCAATCCACCCCGCAATTGCCAGATAGGGCCCGAACGGAATCGCGGTGCGCACCGATTGCCCGCGCAGGCGCAACAGGCACAGGCCCGCCACCACCCCAACCAATGACGACAGCAGCAACGTCACCGGCAGCACCTGCCAACCGCCCCAGGCGCCGATCAGCGCCAGCAGCTTGAAGTCGCCATGGCCCATGCCTTCCTTGCCGGTAATCAACTTGAACACCCAATACACCGTCCACAGGCTGAGGTAGCCGGCCACCGCGCCCCACAGCGCATCGTGCAACGGCACCAGGGTGCCCAGGGCATTGACCATCAGCCCCAGCCACAGCGTTGGCAGCACCAGCACATCGGGCAACAGTTGCTGGTCATGGTCGATCAGGCTCAGCGCCAGCAGGCTCCAGGTGAGCAACAGCACGGCCAGGGCCTCCAAGCCAGGGCCGGAGTGCCAGGCAACCGTCATCGACAGCAATGCGCAAGCCACTTCCACCAGTGGATAACGGGCACTGATCGGCTGCTTGCAGGCCGAGCAACGCCCGCGCAATGCCAGGTAGCTGATCACCGGAATGTTCTCCCAGGCACGGATGCCATGGCCGCAATGCGGGCAGTGGGAGGCGGGCAGCGACAGGTTGAAGCGTGTGTGCTCGGTGGTCGGCAGGCCCAGCACCTCTTGTGCTTCGCGCTGCCACTGGCGGTCGAGCATGATCGGCAGGCGGTACGCCACCACATTGAGAAAACTGCCCACCAGCAGGCCGAGCACGGTCGCCAGGGTAATGAAGTAGGCCGGATGCCCGGCCAGGAAAGTCCACAGAGTCATGTTCAGATCAAGCTACCCAACTGAAAGATCGGCAGGTACATCGCTACCACCAGCCCACCGACCAGCAGGCCCAGAACCAGCACGATGGCGGGCTCCAGCAGGCTGGTCAACTGGTCCAGCGCCTGGCTGACCTGTTCCTCGTAATGGCTGGCGGATTTTTCCAGCATCTGGTCCAGCGTGCCGCTGGATTCGCCAATGGCCGTCAGTTGCACCAGCAGTGGTGGGAACAGCGGTTCCAGCGCCATCGCCTGGTTCAGCGCCTGGCCGTTGGCCATGGCCCGGCGCACCTGCATCACCGCCTGCTCGTGCAGGCTGCTGCCACAGGCCCTGGCCACCGTGCCCAGTGCATCGAGCAGCGGCACCCCCGCTGCATAGGAGGTTGCCAGGGTGCGAGCGAAACGGGCCAGGGCGGCCTGGTTCAGCAGTGGCCCGAACACCGGCAGGCGCAAGGCCTGGCGAGATATCCACAGGCGCGCTGGCGCATGCTTTCGGTAAAGCTGGGTAACTGCAAACCCCAAGGCGAGCCCAGTGATCGCCAGCACCGGCGCATACCGCCCCAGCCCTGTGGATAAGTCGATCACCCATTGGGTGAACGCTGGCAGCCCCGCCTCGAACCCGGCAAACAGGCTTTCGAAGCGCGGAATCACTTCCAGCAACAAGATCGCCGCAACACCCAGCCCGGTCAGCAACAGCAGCAGCGGGTAGAACATCGCCTTGCGTACCCGCTTGTGCAACGCCTGGCGCTGCTCCAGCATGCCCGCCAGTTGCTCCAGCTGCCGGTCCAGCGTGCCAGACTGCTCGCCCACGCGAATCAGGTTGCAGTACACGCCATCGAACCACGCCGGGTGGCGCTGCAGCGCATCCGCCAACCCCAGCCCTGCGGCCACATCCTGTTTCAATTGGCCGAGCAACGCCGCCTGCGCCGCGCTGCAGCCACTGCGGCCCATCACTTCGAAGGCCTGCAACAGCGGCACCCCGGCCTTGAGCAAGGTCGCCAACTGCCGGCTGAACCCCGCTGGGTCGGCCTTCACCCGCGCCTTCGGCAAGCGCCATTCAAAGCTGCCTGCAGGCCGCAGGCTGGCCACCCGGATACCCTGGCGCAGCAGCCCGGCCCGCGCATACGCCGGGCTGCGCCCGCTGATTTGGCCGCTGACCGCGGCGCCGCTGGCGTTGGTGCCGCGCCAGTTGTAGAGCTGTGTGGAAGTGTTCATGCCAAGGTCCTTTTTCCACCCCGGCGACAAGCCTGGAAACAGCTTGCCGCCTCCCTGGGCAGGCGTGCGTCCGTGATGCTCACTAGAGTAGTTCAGCGAAGATGACGCCCAGGCGGGCAGGGGTGACAAAAGGTGTCTGTTCAGGCCTACTGCGCCGCTGTCCGCTGGGGCGAGCCTGACCCTCACGGCTACACGTATCAAAAAGGAAACCGTTCATGAAAGGGCAACGCGGTATTACCCTGATCGAATTGATGATCGTCATTGCGATCATCGGCATTCTTACGACCATCGCCTTGCCGATGTACACCAACCACCAGTCCCGCGCCAAGGCCGCGGCTGGCTTGCTGGAAATCAGCGCGCTGAAAACGGCCATGGACCTGCGCCTGAACGAAGGCAAGGACGTCGCCAACGTATCCGCCCTGGGCGGCCAGCCCGCCACCGCGCACTGCGCGATCACCGCCACCGGCAAGGCCGCCGACGGCACCGCCGCCATCACCTGCACCCTGGCCGACGCCCCGGCCAACGTGCTGGGCAAGACCCTGACCCTGTCGCGCACGGTCAGTGGCTGGCAGTGTGCGACCAATATCGAGGAAGACCTGGCACCAAGCGGGTGCACGGCGTCGTGAAGAAAGGGGAATAAGCCGGGGAAACAGGGGTTTACGCAACGGGTGCGGCAGTGGTACGTTGCGCTACACGCCGGTGTAGCTCAGTCGGTAGAGCAGCGCACTCGTAACGCGAAGGTCGCAGGTTCGATTCCTGTCTCCGGCACCAGTACTCTAGGTTTGATGCAGCTTTGTTTGCATATAGCCTTCCCTAAAATGCCCGCCCTGTGCGGGCATTTTTGTTTCTACTTCCTTCACCCCGACGCCTTCCAGCCGCTGCCCACCGGGCGCCGTTTTCGACTTAATCGCTGGCCACTTTCCACTTAGGCTTGCACGCCTTTTGAGATAGTGCTTATCTGGTTTCTGGCTTTCGCCCAGTATTTACGGGGTGTTTGTCAAAAAATTTAAAGATAGTGCGTTTGCCGATTAGAGATAATTTTAGATGGCCAGCTTTTCTCATCACGATCTCCGACTGCTGAACCCTTCCTTTGACTCGCCTCTGGTTGACGTGCTGAGCGAGCTTGAATTCCTGCGCAGGTTGAGACTGGAGGGGGACACGCCGCCGCAGGTTTTCTTCCAGCTCAAGGGGCTGTTCCATACGTTGGAGAGCTTGGGGTCTGCGCGGATCGAGGGCAACCACACCACCCTGGCGGACTACATCGACAGCAAGGTTGAAGGGAAAGCTGAAAGCACTGATCAGTTGCTTGAGGTTGCAAATATCGAGAAGGCGATGGACTACATCGAGGAGGTGATGAAGCCTGGTGTAGACCTGACAGAGCACACCATTCGCGAGCTGCATGCCCTGACCGTACTCGGTTTGCGCCGCGAAGGCGACAAGACGCCCGGGGCCTACCGCGAAGGGCCTGTCAGGATTTCCCAATCCGAACACTCCCCGCCAGATGCTGTGCTGGTGTCCCAATACATGCAGGAGCTGGTCAGCTTCATCAACCGCGACGACTCACCCAAGTACGCGTTGATGAAGGTTGCCTTGGCCCACCATCGTTTCGGTTGGATTCACCCATTCGGCAATGGCAATGGGCGGGTAGTGAGGCTGCTCACCTACGCGCTGTTGATGAAGTACGGCTTCAACGTAAGTGTGGGTGGTAGGGTGCTCAACCCTACGGCAGTGTTTTGCAATGACCGGGAAAATTACTACGCCATGCTTGGAGTGGCCGATACCGGCACCACCGAGGGCTTGGAGGCATGGTGCGTCTATGTGCTGCAAGGCATTCGGGACGAGCTTGAGAAAGTAGACAGGCTTACCAACTATGCCTATCTCACGGAGTGCATCCTGTCGCCGGCAGTGGCTTTTGCGCGCAGCCGCGAGTGGATTACAGAAGCTGAAGAGCACGTCCTGGCCTGTGCGATCAAAATGAAGGTAGTGAAGTCGGCAGACATTGCGCAAGCGCTGCCCAAGCTCACGGCTGGCCAGCGAACCTATCAGATCAAGAGGCTGGTCGACCAAGGCATGCTTGTTCCGGTTAGCGCGGGGTCAAGGCAGTACACGATTGGCTTCTCCAGTAATTACCTCATACGCGGGGTAATCAAGGCACTGAGAGAGCAGGGCTTCATCACTGAGCCACTTGATAAGCCGTGATAGTGGTTTGGTCCAGGTGCTCAGGTGGGAGCAGGCATTCGACATGTACCCAACACCCTATGGGAGATAACCCAGCCCTGCGGGTAGTGCTGTCGCGCAGGGTACATTGCCAGCAGGTGCGCCGCGCCCCCCTGTAGGAGCGGGCTTGACCCGCGAACACCGGCGAAGCCGGTGTCATTCACCACGTCGCTTGCTATATCAAACCACGAGTCTCATTCGCCAGCGCCAACCGTCCAAAGTCAGATTTTTTTAGGTTCGGCAAGGTGGCTGGAGTCGCTGAACAACACAGTGCTATCTTTCGAGGCGCCGAAAATCGGCGGGCTGTCGCCCTAATCAAGGAGGATTTTAATGGCTTCTCTTCAAAACCATGGGGAAACCCGGGTTGCTGTGCTAGTCGACTGTGACAACGTTTCTCCAGAGATTGTGGAATACGCATTGAAGGTCGCTGCTCAGTTTGGGCGAATAGTAGTACGTCGTGGATATGGCAATCACTCTACGCTAGCCAACAAATGGCAGGAGGCCTTGGTCAGATTAGCTTTCACTCCCTGCCTTCAGTATCAGTACGCATCGGGTAAAAACACCTCCGATATCGCCTTAGCTCTAGACGCTCAGGAAACTCTGTTTGATCACCGTGCAGACATTTTCTGCTTGGTAACCAGTGATTCTGATTTTGCATACCTCTGCAGGAAGCTACGAGAACGAGGCGCATCGGTGTGCATCGTTGGGGAGAGTAAAACGCCTGATGCGTTAAGGAATGCGAGCGACCAGTTCTTTGAGTGGCGCAATGAGGGGCTGGAGAAGGGCGAAGCGAACCAGGTTGAGCTTCATCAGGGGCAAGTGACTGATAAAAGACCTGTTGTTAAGCGACGGCCTCGATTCGTTGTAGATGCGGTAGCACTTCTTGCAGGCGAAACAGCGGAAGGAAGGGCGACACTCAGTGCAGTTGGCGGTTACCTCAAACGTACAGACCCAGGTTTCTCCCCTACACCGTACGGTCATTCCGGGTTGCTTGAAATGATGAAAACCTACGACCTACTGGATTTGAGAAAAGAGGCCGGTGGTCATTGGACCGTCTCGCTTGCTGAGCAAATGGAGGGCTAAGGCATAGCTGCGTAAGCGTCCGGCGAATTCACCTTCCGAACTCCAGCTTTAAGGGTGATGGTGTCCACGTATTTTTAAGCGGACGCTATCACTCTTATCGCCAGGATTTTCATGCGCCAACGAAGCTCTTACCCCATTGAGGTTTCAAAGGTTTTCATACAGAATCTAGTCTCCGACCTAGGCATTTAATCCTATTTCCTACAGCATCCTGAGTTTTATCCAGCGCCCGTTCGCTTGCATGCAGAGACGTCGCAGTATAATTTTTTGGAGATAAAAACCTAATCTTTGGCGTTGATCCTCGACCTGTAACATCGCATTTCGGCAGCCGTACGCAGGACATCTTTCGATGTGTCGGGTCCTTTTCGTCCCGGTCGGCCAACCTGTGTATCGCTGCCACCTAATACACACCCCTGAGTTTCTTCTAGCCGGGCTTACTGATAAGACCATGGTGGCCGTGTTTAGAAGACCTTCAAGTCTGCCGAGTTCCTTTTCCTCGGTTCGCCAATCTGCACCCGGCTGCCGCCTCGCGCTCTTGAACGCGGCAATGTCCTGAATCAACGTAAGCGTACGGGCAAACCGTCTTGCACGACTAAGCTGGACGCCACCTATGCGGCAGCAGCGCAGCAATCTCACTCGCCCGCTGCGTAGGCAGGCGCGTCAGCACATCCTTCAGGTAGGCATACGG
>NZ_VWXJ01000027.1:0-63505 GCF_011752535.1 Pantoea sp. Tr-811 | reverse complement strand
GGGGGGCGGGCGCGCCTGGTGGTAATGGCCTTGGAAGGCCGGCAAAGCCTCACGCTGGATTTGTGATCTGCCTTGGTAGGAGCGAGCGTAGCTCGCGATGGGGCGCGCAGCGGCCCCAGGGTTCCAGCTTCACGGCGGGGCTGCTTTGCAGCCCATCGCGAGCTGCGCTCGCTCCTACAGGGGGGGCGGGCGCGCCTGGTGGTAATGGCCTTGGAAGGCCGGCAAAGCCTCACGCTGGATTTGTGATCTGCCTTGGTAGGAGCGAGCGTAGCTCGCGATGGGGCGCGCAGCGGCCCCAGGGTTCCAGCTTCACGGCGGGGCTGCTTTGCAGCCCATCGCGAGCTGCGCTCGCTCCTACAGGGGAGATCGTGGCGCGCCTGGTGGTAATAATCCCAGGCCGATGCCCTTAGTTGAACCAGCTCACCACCATGCACACCAGCACCGCCAGCACGGTGCCAGCGGCCAGCGTGTACTGCCAGTGCGCCTTGCGAGCATGCGCCCTGATGGCGTCAAGATACTCGGCAGGCGAGGGCGCATCCGGTTGGTGGCGCAGCCCGTCGGCCAGGTCGGCCAGGCGCCCCTGAATCAACAGGCCAACCAGGTAATACGTCAGGGCAAAACTGCCCAAGGTCAGTAGCAGATACTTCATACGCGACCCAGGTCCAGTACCTTGCAGCTGGCCGTTTGCGCCGCGGTATCCAGTATCACCAGGCCTTCCTGGCGCTCATCCAGTGCCGCCAGCAAGTTGCCCTGGCGGTCCCAGGCCGCCGACCCGCCTGCGCCGATGAAAGTGTCGGCCGGGCCTACGCAGTTGGCCAGCAGCACCGGCATGCCCAGGTTGCGGGCGACCTGCGGGTAGTGCTCATAGCCTTCGCGCACGCCTTTGGCCGTCTTGGCCACGCTGACCAGGTACAGGTCGGCGCCCAGCTCCCTGGCGTGCAGGGCATGCTCGATGAACATTGATTCATAGCAGATGGCCGGGGCAATCTGGTGCTCGCCGCCACCGAACACGAAGGGCTGGTCGCACGGGGCGAAGAACGGCAGCTCGTCAGCGTGCAAGCGCTGTTTGGCATAAGCTAGTGGCGCCTGCCCGGGGCGCAGGATTGGCATGCCGATCAATACCCCGTTCGCGCTCGGCAGCGGCAGGCCCGCTGCCACGCTGATACCCAGGCGGTCACACAGGGCCTGCAGCGGCGCAAGGCGCGGGGTGTTCACTGGCAAGGCCAGTTGGCGCGCCAGGGTGGGCTCATAGCCGGTCAAGGACAGCTCGGGAAACACCACCAGCCCGGCACCCTGTGCCGCCGCCTGCTCGATACAGTGTTGATGGCGGGCCAGGTTGGCTTCGAAGTCGCCCTTGCGCGAAGCCAGTTGAACAGCACAGAGTTTCATGGAGAGTCCTTCCCCCGGACCAAGTCTAAGGGCCGAGCATACTGCCAGAGCGCGCCGAGGATCAATCAGGACGCTGGCTGCGCCGCGAAGCGCTGGCGGAACCAGTCAGCGAGCATGGCCTTCTCGGCGTACAGGCGGTCGCTGCCGTGGCTGGCGCGCCCCGGGCGGCTGAGGTACATCTTGTCGCTGACCCGCTCCTGGGCCTGGCGGTCTGGCTGGCCGGGCTGGCTCAGGGTGTAGTTCAGGTCGATGCTTGGCCAGGTAATCTCGCGCATGAAGCGGACGTCGTTCGCACCGCGGTGCCAGGGCTCGTAACGCCCAGCCAGGTCGATGTCGCGGATGTTGACGACCAGGTGCTGGCCCGGCTGCAGGTAGCGCTGGCCAAGCGATTGCAGATACTGGTCGAGGGTCTTCATGACGTAATCATCGGCACCGCGCTCATAGCCTGGGCTGTTCAGGCTGGCGTCGCGAAATTTTTCCGGGTGGTCGAAACGCACCTCGACCTGCGCAGGTGGGGTGCCTTGTGCCATGCTGTTGGCAGACAGCGCCATGAGCACGGCGCACACGAGAATGGTACGCATGATGCGGCCTCCAGGGTGGCTTGCGTGTGCCTCTATTTTACGCTTGTGCAGGTAACCCAGCAGAGGAAGATTGTAATGAGCCGGTTTCGGCGGGTAGCCGCCAACAGCAAGGGGCGCGACCTGGCGGTGGGCGATATCCATGGCCATTTTCACAGGCTGCAAGCGTGCCTGGATGACGTTGGGTTCGACCGCCACGTGGATCGCCTGTTCAGTGTCGGTGACCTGGTCGACCGCGGGCCCCACAGCGAAGAGGCCCTGCAATGGCTGGCCCAGCCCTGGTTCCATGCCGTGCAGGGTAACCATGAGTCATTGGCGATCACCCACCTGCGCGGCGGCCGACTGGACCTTGAGATGTACCGCGCCGCAGGGGGAGGCTGGTTCCTTGACCTGCCGGCCGACGAGCAGGCCGTCTACGTGGAGCAGTTCCTGCAACTGCCGATTGCCATGGAGGTGCAGACCGAAGCCGGCCTGATCGGCCTGCTGCATGCCAACAGCCCCTTCGACGACTGGGCTGCCCTGCGCGATAGCCTGCTGTTCGACGATGACCCGCAGGTGCGTGAGGTGTGCCAGTGGTCACGCACGCGGTTGAAAGAGGGCAATACCCAGCCGGTGGCCGGTGTGCGCGCAGTGCTGGTGGGGCACACGCCGGTGCTGCAGGCCAAGGCGCTGGGCAACGTCTGGCACCTGGACACCGGCGGTTGGGCCAACGGCCATTTCAGCCTGATGGACATGGCCAGCCTGGCGCTGCTCTACCCGGCAGCGCCAACGCCATCAGCCTGAACCCGGTGCACACGTCGCCGACGGCCATACAGTTTTTGCCTGTGGCTGTACCTTGACCCACGGTTGGCCGGCGGGGACAGTAGCGGCTGGTTGCCTGGAGAACACAATGGATCTGTCGAGCCTGCTGCTATTCATCCCCGCCTGCTTTGCCTTGAACATGGCGCCGGGGCCGAACAACCTGCTGTCGCTGCACAACGCCAGCCGTTATGGCTTGCGCACGGCCTGCGTTGCCGGCGGCGGGCGCATTGCCGCCTTCAGCGCCATGATCGCGCTGGCGGCCATGGGCCTGGCAGTGGTGCTGCACACCAGCGAATACCTGTTCATGGCGATCAAGGTGGTGGGTGCGGCGTACCTGTTCTACATCGCCTGGCAGTTGTGGCGTGCGCCGTTGGGCGAGGCGGTGCTGGCCAGCGAACACCCGCGTGGCACCTGGCGCCTGGCTCGCCAGGAGTTTTGGGTGGCAGCCGGCAACCCCAAGGCCATCCTGATCTTCACCGCATTCCTGCCGCAGTTCGTTTCGGTGGGCAGCGCCACCCCGGTCAGCGAGCAGTTCCTCTGGCTGGGTGTGCTGTTCTTGTTGCTGGAATGGGCGGCGATCGCCATCTATTCGGGCCTTGGCGCCTACCTGCAACGCTGGTTCAGCCAGCCAGGGCCGCGCCGTATGTTCAACCGGATCAGTGCTTCGCTGCTGGGTTGCGCAGGTTTGGGCCTTTTGGCTGCACGCCGCTAGAACTGCCAGCGCACGCCGAGGTTGACGCCGCTGGCTTGCTGCTGGCGGCTGTCGAGGTTGCTGGTGTACTGCACGCCGCCATGCAGGCTCAGTGCCTTGCTCAGCTGTGCTACCAGGCCGCCCTCCAGTTGTAGCGAGGTGAAGCGGTAGTCGGTCTTGATGGGGTCTGTACCATCGAATTTCAGCGTGTCGCGACCGCCATCGCCGTGCCACAGGTTGGCTTGCACGTATGGCTGCAGCAGGTGGCCGCCGCGGCTGCTGAAGGCGCCTTCCAGGCGCACACCGACACGCCCGGTAAGCTCCACCTGGGCGTTGTGGCTGACCGTGGAAATACCGTCGCTGGCCGTGTCGAGCGAGACTTTCTGAGCGATCAGCTGCGCTTGCGGCTCCAGCGTCCAGTGTTGAGAAAGTGCCATGGGGTAGCCGGACTCCACCGAGGCAGTCCAGGCATGGCCGTCGAGGTTCAGCTGGCCACCGCGGTCGGAGCGGGCGCGGCCGTCCAGGTGGGTATATTGCAGCACGGTGTCGAGGTACCCGCCTTGTGGCCCTACCAGGGTCCAGTAGCCGCCCACGCTGTCCCCATCGAGCGTGAGGTCGCCAACCCTGCGGTTGTACATGGCCAGGGCGAAGCCGTTGACGTCGCCGTCTAGCCGGCTGTGGCCGACATACAGGCCCATGTGCTGGCGGTAACCGTTGTCCATGGGCGTGGCGTAGAGGTCCTGGCCGACCTTGAAACCATACAGGTTGCCGTCCAGGGTGGGGCTGACCGTGCCGCTCCATTGTTC
The DNA here is from genome assembly GCF_011752535.1 of Pantoea sp. Tr-811. Classification (NCBI taxonomy): domain Bacteria; kingdom Pseudomonadati; phylum Pseudomonadota; class Gammaproteobacteria; order Enterobacterales; family Erwiniaceae; genus Pantoea; species Pantoea sp. Tr-811. The sequence continues at coordinate 59,240 of NZ_VWXJ01000027.1, read as the reverse complement.
GCGCAGGGCACTGCCGTAGGCCTGGCCCCAGCTTGCCGGCAGGGCGCCTGCGCCGGCCAGCAGCATCTGGTCGCCCTGGCGCTGGTGGAAGGTGCCCAGCGCCTGGCGGGCGATGATCGCCGCACCCCGGGGCGCGGCGGCATACACCGCTACCTCGGGGCGGTACAGCGGCAGGCTTTCACCGGCCACCGGGGCTGGCAGTTCAGGCTGGCCGGGGGCAGGGGCCGCCACCGGGGGTGTCAACGCTGGCGCCACGGGGGGCTCGCCGGGCACCTCCTCGATGGGCGCAGCAGGGGCGGCCACCAGGGTTGAGCGCAAGTACCAGCTGTTTTCGCTACCGGCGGTCACGCCGCCTTTGAACAGCCGGTAATCGTAGGCGCCGGCCGACAGGGTCTGGGTTTGCACAAAAGCACCGTTGCTGCTGGTCGCGCCGTCGCGCGCCTCGACAACCTCGATCCCGTTGCTGGGGGTGGCTGCGCCCGTCCCCCCGAGGTTGTTGACCAGCAGCTCAGTCGTGCCGGTGATCGTGCCCTGGCTCACCACCAACCGGTCGGACGCTGCATCGTCGCCGGCCAGCACGCTATTGACCCGCAGCACCCCGTTGTCGCCCTGGTAATTGCCGACCACGGTCAGCCGGCCGAGGCCGTCGTTGCCGCTGCCCAGGTCAATGGTGCCGGCATTGACCAGCGTGGCGCCAAGGCCGCTGGTGAAGGGCACCACGCTGCCTTGGCGGGAGATGAGCATGCTGCTGTTATCGAGGTTCAGCTGGCCGGTGCCGCTGGTGGCATCGCCCATGGTCAGCGTGTCGTCGAGGACCAAGCGGCTGCTGTCGGCGAGGCTGATGCTTTCCCAATTGACGTAGAGCGAACCGCCGGCCACCTCGCTACCCCGGAACAGCAGGCTGTCGTTGCCGGCGCCACCGTCGAGGGTGATGTTCAGGGTGTCGGCCTTCAAGCCGATGATTGTGGCCTGGTCGTCGCCAATGCCCATGTCTACCCTGCCGCCAATACGCCCGCCCGACCAGGTGAACACATCGTTGCCGGCGCTGGCCAGCACGTTGCCCAGCAACTGGCCGCCACTGATGGTGATCTGGTCTACGCCGCCGCTGGTGCTGATGTTGCCGCCAATGGTGCCGCCGCGCAGGATGATCGTGTCGTTGCCGAAACCGCTGACCAGGTTGCCGTCTATGCGGGTTTCCACGTCGGTGTCTTGGGACATCTCGAAGTAGTTGTCGGCCAGTTTCAGGTCCACCCGGCCAATCCGCCCGCCCGAAAAAATAGCGAAATCACCGTCCTCGAAGGCACCGATGATGCGCCCGCCGGACATGTTGAAACGGTCGTAACCCTCGCCTTGGTTGAGCGACTGCACGGTGCCACCCGTCATGGTGAAGTCGTCGATGGCCGGGGTCTGGGAAACCGCGCCAAGGGTGTCGCCGGCCGATACGGTCAAGGACTGGGCATGCACCAGCAGGGGCAGGGTCAACAGCGGCAAGGCGGCGGGAATGAGCAGGCGTGGGTAGCGCATCAGGCAGGTCTCCGTGTCCGCAAGGAGGGACCAGAACCCAGGGCTGTGCAGTGTGATGCAGCCCCAGGCCTGCCTGATTTGTAGGGGAATACGGCTGAGCGGGCAACTAGCAGAAATGCTAGGTGGCCCGCTGCCGTTAGTCGCGGTAGAAAGTTTGCACCAGGTGATAGCCGAACTTGCTCTTGATCGGCCCGTGCACGACCCGCAGCGGCTTCTTGAAGATCACCTGGTCGATTGCGCCGACCATCTGGCCTGGGCGAATCTCGCCAAGGTCGCCGCCGCGCTTGCCCGAAGGGCAGATGGAGAACTTGCGGGCCAGCACGTCGAAGGCCTCGCCGTTGGCGATGCGCTGCTTGAGCTTTTCGGCTTCATCAGCGGTTTTGACCAGGATGTGGCGGGCTTGAGCTTTCATGGGGCACCTGTACTTCGGGGGCAAAAAAAGGCCGGTATTATGCCTGAACGCAGGGGTTTGTGCGGTTTCAGGCTTGGCCGTCACTGGGCCAGCCAGCCGCCATCGACGTTCCAGGCGGCGCCGCGAACCTGGCTAGCGGCCTCGCTGCACAGAAACAGCACCAATTCGCCCAGGTGCTCGGGGGTGACGAACGCCAGCGAAGGCTGTTTCTCGGCCAACAAGTCATGCTGCGCCTGCACGGCATCGCCGCCCTGGGCGGCGCGGTCGTCGATCTGTTTCTGCACCAGCGGGGTCAGCACCCAGCCAGGGCAGATGGCATTGCAGGTGACATTGCTGGTGGCCGTTTCCAGGCCCACCACCTTGGTCAGGCCAACGACTCCATGCTTGGCCGCCACATATGCGGCCTTGCCCGTGGAACCCACCAAGCCATGCACCGAAGCGATATTGATGATCCGCCCCCAATTGCGTGCGCGCATGCCGGGCAGGGCCAGGCGGGTGCCATGAAACACCGCCGAAAGGTTCAAGGCGATGATCTTGTCCCAGCTTTCCACCGGGAACTGTTCCACCGGTGCCACGTGCTGAATGCCGGCATTGTTGACCAGGATGTCGACGCCGCCGAACGCCTGTTCGGCCAGGGCGAACAGCGCTTCGATCTGCCCCACGTCGGACAGGTCGGCCGGATGGTGCAAGGCTTTTACCCCATGGGCACCGATTTGTGCCAAGGCCGGTGCCGGGTCGCCGAAGCCGTTGAGCAGGATGTTCGCGCCAGCGCGGGCCAGTACCTGGGCGATGCCCAGGCCAATGCCGCTGGTGGAGCCAGTGACGAGTGCGGTCTTGCCTTTGAGGGTCATGCGGTTACTCCTTAGCGTCTAGGGTCGAATGCCTCGCGCAAGGCATCGCCGATAAATACCAGTAGCGAGAGGATGACCGCCAGCGCGAAGAAGGCGGTGAAGCCCAGCCACGGTGCCTCCAGGTGCTGTTTGCCCTGGGTCACCAGCTCGCCCAGCGAGGCGCTGCCGGCCGGCATGCCAAAACCGAGGAAGTCCAGCGCCGTCAGCGTGGTGATTGCCCCGGTCAGCATGAACGGTACATAGGTTAGCGTCGCATTCATCGCATTGGGCAGAACATGGCGCAAGAGCACCTGTGTATCCGGCAAGCCCAGCGCCCGCGCCGCTTTCACGTATTCCAGGTTGCGCCCACGCAGAAACTCGGCGCGCACCACATCCACCAGGGTCAACCAGGAAAACAGCGCCATGATGCCCAGCAGCCACCAGAAGTCCGGCTCGACGAAGCCACTGAGGATAATCAGCAGGTAGAGCACGGGCAGCCCGGACCACACTTCCAGCAAGCGTTGCCCCAGCAGGTCGACCCAGCCGCCGTAGTAGCCCTGCAGCGCGCCGGCCGCAACGCCGATCAGTACGCTGGCCACGGTCAAGGCGAAGGCGAACAACAACGAGGTGCGGGTGCCATACAGCACCCGGGCAAGCACGTCGCGGCCCTGGTCATCGGTGCCCAGCCAGTTGCTGCTGCTCGGCGGGCTAGGGGTTGGCACCTGCAGGTCGTAGTTGGGGGTGTCGGCGCTGAACGGGATGGGCGCGAACCACATCCAGCCGCCCTGGCCCTCGATCAGCTGGCGCACGTAGGCGCTGCGGTAATCGGGCTGGAACGGCAGTTGGCCGCCGAATTGCTGCTCGCTGTAGCGTTTGAGTGCCGGCACGTACAGCTGGCCCTTGTAGCCCAGCAGCAGCGGCTTGTCATTGGCCACCAGCTCGGCGCACAGGCTAAGCACCAGCAGGCCGGCAAACAACCACAGCGACACCCAGCCCAGGCGGTTGCGGCGAAAGCGTTGCAGGCGACGACGGGAAACCGGCGACAGCATCAATGCGCCCTCGTGTCGAAGTCGATGCGCGGGTCGAGGACGGTGAAGGCCAAATCACCGATCAGGCGGAACAGCAGGCCGGCGAGGGTGAAAATGAACAGGGTGCCGAACACCACCGGGTAGTCGCGCGACACCGCGGCCTCGTAGCTCATGCGCCCCAGGCCATCGAGGGAAAAGATCACCTCGATCAGCAGCGAGCCTGCGAAAAACACCGTGATCAACGCCTGGGGCAGGCCGGCCAGCACCAGCAGCATGGCATTGCGCAGCACATGGCCGTACAGCACCCGGCGCTGGCTCAGGCCCTTGGCCCGGGCGGTCACCACGTACTGGCGAGAAATTTCGTCGAGGAAGGCGTTCTTGGTCAGCAGGGTGAGGGTGGCGAAGCCGCCAATCACCAGCGAACCCACCGGCAGTACCAGGTGCCAGAAGTAGTCGGCAAGCTTGCCCAGCAGGCTCAGCTGGGCGAAATCTTCCGACACCAGGCCGCGCACCGGAAACCAGTTCAGCGAGGTGCCGCCGGCGAACAGCACGATCAGCAGCAGGGCGAACAGGAACGAGGGCAGGGCATAGCCGACCACGATCAGCGCGCTGCTCCAGGCATCGAAGCGGCTGCCGTGGTGCACGGCCTTGCGAATGCCCAGCGGGATCGACACCAGGTAGGTGATCAAGGTCGCCCAGAAGCCCAGTGACAAGGTGACGGGCAGCTTGTCGAGAATCAGGTCGGTGACCTTGGCACCACGGAAAAAGCTCTGGCCGAAGTCCAGCCGCGCGTATTGGCCGAGCATCAGCCACAGGCGCTCGGAGGCGGTTTTGTCGAAGCCGTACTGGCGCTTGATCTCTTCGATCAGCTTGGGGTCCAGGCCCCGGGTGGCGCGCGATTCACCGTGAACCACCTCGGCCCGTGCGCCAGGGGCGCCGGCGCCGATGCCCTGCAGGCGCGCCACCGCCTGTTCCACCGGGCCACCCGGGGCAGCCTGGACGATGGCGAAGTTGACCAGCAGGATCGCCAGCAAGGTGGGAATGATCAGCAGCAGGCGCCGCAGGATATAGCGGGTCATGGCGTGCCCTTGAGCCGTTCGGCCATCTGCGAGTTGGTCAGCGCCTGGGGGCTGATTTCCCACCAGCTGTCCAGGCCTTCGTCATAGGCGGGCTGGGTGCGCGGCAGGCCGAAGCGGTTCCACCACACCGTCGAGCTGCCTGGCGGGTAGTAGTTGGGAATCCAGTAGTAGTTCCATTGCAGCACCCGGTCCAGGGCATGGGCGTGGCGCAGCATGTCGGCCTGGGAGTCGGCGCGCACCAGGCCGTCGATCAGGCGGTCCACGGCGGGGTCCTTGAGCACCATCAGGTTGTTCGAACCGGGGTCGTGGGCGGCTGCCGAGCCGAAGTAGCTGTACAGCTCCGTACCCGGCGACAGGGTGACGGGGTAGCCGGTGACGATCATGTCGTAGTCGCGGGCCATGACGCGGTTCACGTACTGCGCCGCATCGACGTTGCGGATGTTCAGGGTGACGCCGATCTGGGCCAGGTTGCGCTTCCACGGCAGCAGCAGCCGTTCCATGCCGGACTGGCCGTTGAGGAAGGTGAACTGCAGCGGCTCGCCCTGGGCATCGACCAGACGATCGCCTTCAGGCCGCCATCCGGCTTGCTGCAGCAGGGCCAGGGCTTGCAACTGCTGCGGGCGAACGATGCCTGAACCATCGGTCACCGGCGCCTTGAACACCTGGTTGAACACTTCGTCCGGCACCTGCCCACGCAGCGGTTCAAGCAGCTTCAACTCGGCGGCATCCGGCAGGTCGCGGGCGGCCAGTGGGGTATTGGAGAACAGGCTCTGCTGGCGGATGTACATGGAGCGCATCATTTGCCGGTTGCTCCACTCGAAGTCCCACAACAGCGCCAGCGCCTGGCGCACGCGGCGGTCCTTGAACGGTGGTTTGTCCAGGTTGAACACGAAGCCCTGGGCCGCTTGCGGCTTCGCCGGGCCCAGGTGGGCGCGTTGCAGGCGCCCGTCGTCCAGTTGCGCGCCGTTGTAGCCGAGGGTGTAGGCGGTGGCCGAGAACTCGCGGTTGTAGTCGTAGCCGCCGCCCTTGAGCACCTGGCGGGCAACCTCGGTGTCCCCGAAGTATTCGATGCGGATGCGTGCGAAGTTGTAGCGGCCACGGTTGACGGGGAGGTCTTTGGCCCACCAGTTCGGGTCGCGCTCGAAGGTGATGCTGCGGCCATTGTCGAGGGGGCCGATGCGGTAGGGGCCGCTGCCAACCGGCTTGTCGAAACCGGCGCCGTTGGCAAAATCGCGTGTGGCCCAATCGTGTTCGGGCAGCACCGGCAGGCTGGCCACGTCCAGTGCCAGGGTGCGGCCGTGGGGCTGCTTGAAGTCGAAACGCACCTGGCGCGGCCCTTCTACCGTGACATTGGCCACGTCGGCGAACTGGGTGCGGTACTTCAGGCTGCCTTGGGCCATGAGCGTGTCGAAGCTGAAGCGCACATCTTCGGCGCGCACAGGCTGGCCATCGGCAAAGGTGGCGCGTGGGTCGATTTCGAAGCGCAGCCAGGCATCGCCTGGGCCGCGTTCCATGCGCCGGGCGATCAGGCCGTAAACGGTAAAAGGCTCGTCGAACGAGCGCTGGGCCAATGGCGCATACAGCCAGCCGTCAACTTCACTGACGCCGGTGCCTTTGTCGATATAGGGCAGGATATGGTCGAACTGGCCGATCTCGATGGCCGAACGGCGCAGCAGGCCGCCCTTGGGCGCGTCGGGGTTGGCGTAGTCGAAGTGCTGGAAGGTGTCGGGGTAGCGCGGCGCTTCACCATAAACGGTGAGGGCGTGGGTGGGGGCTGCCTGGGCGATGCCGGCCATGCACAACAGCATCAGCCCCTGTAGGAGATCACCCAGCCCTTGCGGGCTAGGGACCATTGCTCGCAAGCGCGCCGCAATTACCTGTAGAAGCGGGCTTGCCCCGCGAACACCGGCGTAGCCGGTGCCATGCACCGCGGTGCTGGCTTCGCGGGTCAAGCCCGCTCCTACAAGGGGCATGATCAGCGGATCAGTCCTGGCGGCTGGTCACTTCCAGCAGGTGGTAGCCGAACTGGGTCTTGACTGGGCCTTGCACGGTGTTCACCGGGGCGCTGAATACCACGGTGTCGAATTCCTTGACCATCTGGCCCGGGCCGAACGAACCCAGGTCACCACCTTGGCGGCTGGATGGGCAGGTGGAGTTGGCCTTGGCAATTTCGGCGAAGTCGGCGCCGGCTTCGATCTGGGCCTTGAGTTCGTTGCACTTCTCTTCGCTATTGACGAGGATGTGGCGGGCAGTGGCGCGTGCCATGGGTACTACTCCTTAGGGTGAAAAGCGCAAGCCTAGCGCACTTGGTCGGGTCATGTCTCGCCAGGCTTGCCACGGCGCATCAAAGACGGGCGGCAGCCTCGCGCAGCAAGGCTTCGGTCGAGTCCCAGCCCAGGCAGCCATCGGTGATCGACACCCCGTATTTCAGTGCCCCCTTGCCCAGTGCCTGGCAGCCATCGAACAGGTGCCCTTCGAGCATTACCCCCACCAGCGAGCGGTCACCGGCCAGGCGCTGGGCCAGCACGTCCTCGAACACCGCCGGCTGGCGCGCCGGGTCCTTGCCGCTGTTGGCATGGCTGCAGTCGACCATGATCCGCGCCTGCAGCCCGGCCTTGGCCAGCCCCTGGCGGGCCTGGGCGACGCTGGTGGCATCGAAGTTCGGGCCCTTGTGGCCGCCGCGCAGCACCAGGTGGGTGTCCGGGTTGCCCAGGGTTTCGATGACCGCCGGGTAGCCTTGGGCATCCATGCCGAAGTGGCGGTGCGGGGCTGCGGCGCTGCGCATGGCGTCGCAGGCGATGCCCACGCCGCCGTCGGTGCCATTCTTGAAGCCGACCGGCAGCTCCAGGCCGCTGACCATTTCCCGGTGGACCTGCGACTCGGTGGTACGCGCACCAATGGCAGCCCAGCCCAGCAGGTCGTCGAAGTAACCGGCGGCCATGGGTTGCAGCAGTTCGGTGGCAATCGGCAGGCCGCGTTCGAGCATGCTCAGCATCAGGCCACGGGAAAGGGCGATACCTGAGTGCATGTCGTCGCTGCCGTCGAGGTGCGGGTCGTAGGCCAGGCCCTTCCAGCCCACCGTGGTGCGGGGTTTTTCCACGTAGGCGCGCATCACCAGCAGCAGCTTGTCATCGACGTCGCGGCTCAGGGCGGCCAGGCGGTCGGCGTATTCAAGGGCCGAGCGCGGGTCGTGGATCGAGCACGGGCCAACGATTACCAGCAGGCGCGGGTCGCGGCCTTCGAGGATGGCGCGGATGGCCTGGCGGTGCTGGTGGACTTGCTGGGCGAGTTCGGCAGACAGCGGCATTTGCTGCTTGAGCAGGTGCGGGCTGGGCAGGCGCTTGCTGACGGTGGTGTTGGCAGCGTGCGGCTGGGTCAGGGGCAGGGCGAGGTTCGAGGCTTGCATGGCGTAATTTCCCTGGGCGGACGGCGGGTTCTGGCCCGCGCGGTCGGCCCTATCGAGGTGTTCGACTATTCGTTGATTGATTCGCAGCATTGCCACCAGTGATGGACCGAACGGAGGCGGCAGGCTGGCCCGAACGGGATTGGCTAAATCGCCAGGCATAGGTGCTTGCGTAGTAATAAGTGGCGTAGTTCATGAATCTGTCCTCGGTATGAATCGGTAAAAGTGCTATGGCCTGAAAAGCAAAACCCCCGGTCGGGGAGCCGACCGGGGGTTTGAGTATTCTCATGTTCGGCGGCCCCTCGAAGGTGGGCGCCGTGTGGGTATTCGGCGCCTAGTGGCTAAACCAATACCCAAAATAAAAGCTGGCGGCAGCCTGGCAGCCGGCAACGGCCAGCACAGGGCGCAGGGTGCGACCGGTGTGGTTGGCGAGGTTGCGGGGGCGGTTAGACATGTTGCTCTCCAGTGAATGAGCCCGAGCTTACTTCAGGCGATGCTCGCTGTTCAATGGATAAATGCTATTGCCGCGATAATTGCAGAAAACGGATAGCGCTGTGCAGCCATTGGATAGTGCCACGCTTGGGCAAACCCTAACCTGACCGGGCCTGAACAATAACAATTGGAGACCCTGGCCATGTCCCTGGGATTCGACTACCTCAATGCCATGCTCGAGGACGATCGCGAAACCGGCGTGTATCGCTGCAAGCGCGAAATGTTCACCGACCCGCGCCTGTTCGACCTGGAGATGAAACACATCTTCGAAGGCAACTGGATCTACCTGGCCCATGAAAGCCAGATTCCCGAGAACAACGACTTTCTGACCTTGACCATGGGGCGCCAGCCGATTTTCATTGCGCGCAACAAGGACGGGGCACTCAACGCCTTCCTCAACGCCTGCAGCCATCGCGGCGCGATGCTCTGCCGGCACAAGCGCGGCAACCGCGCCAGCTACACCTGCCCGTTCCACGGCTGGACCTTCAACAACAGCGGCAAGCTGCTCAAGGTCAAGGACCCAGGCAATGCCGGCTACCCGGCCAGTTTCAACTGCGACGGCTCCCACGACCTGACCAAGGTTGCACGCTTCGAATCGTACCGGGGCTTTTTGTTCGGCAGCCTCAATGCCGAGGTCAAGCCATTGCGCGAGCACCTGGGCGAGTCGGCGAAAGTCATCGACATGATCGTCGACCAGTCCCCGGAAGGCCTGGAAGTATTGCGTGGGTCCAGTTCCTACATCTACGAAGGCAATTGGAAACTCACTGCCGAAAACGGCGCCGATGGCTACCACGTCAGTTCCGTGCACTGGAACTACGCCGCCACCCAGAACCAGCGTAACCAGCGCGAGGCGGGGGATGCGATCAAGACCATGAGCGCAGGCGCCTGGGCCAAGCAGGGCGGCGGCTTCTATTCCTTCGACCATGGCCACCTGCTGCTGTGGACCCGCTGGGCCAACCCCGAGGACCGCCCGGCGTTCGAACGCCGCGACCAGTTGGCCGCCGAGTTCGGCCAGGCCCGCGCCAACTGGATGATCGAAAATTCGCGCAACCTGTGCCTGTACCCGAACGTGTACCTGATGGACCAGTTCAGCTCGCAAATTCGCATCGCCCGGCCGATTTCCGTGAACAAGACCGAAATCACCATCTACTGCATCGCGCCCAAGGGTGAGAGCGCCGAGGCACGGGCCAAGCGTATTCGCCAGTACGAAGATTTCTTCAACGTCAGCGGCATGGCCACCCCGGACGACCTCGAAGAATTCCGCTCCTGCCAGACGGGTTATGGCGGCGGTACCGGCTGGAACGACATGTGCCGTGGTGCGGCGCACTGGGTAGAGGGGGCCGATGAGGCCGCGCGGGAAATCGAACTCAAGCCGTTGTTGTCGGGCGTGCGTACAGAGGATGAAGGCCTGTTCGTGCTGCAGCACAAATATTGGCAAAGCATGATGCTCAAGGCCCTCGAACAGGACGCGCAGCGCATTCCCGTGGAGGCCGTGCAATGAGCCTGCATGACACCGTGCGCGATTTCCTCTACCGCGAAGCGCGCTACCTGGACGATGGCCAGTGGGACCAGTGGCTGGAACTGTACGCCAGCGATGCCACGTTCTGGATGCCGTCCTGGGACGACGACGACACCCTCACCCAGGATCCGCAAAGCGAGGTATCACTGATCTGGTACGGCAACCGTGGCGGCCTGGAGGACCGGGTGTTCCGTATCAAGACCGAACGCTCCAGTGCGACCGTGCCCGACACCCGCACCTCGCACAACATCAGCAACATCGAGGTTGTCGAGCACGGCGAGGGCAGCTGCCAGGTGCGCTTCAACTGGCACACCTTGAGCTTTCGCTACAAGACCACCGACAGCTATTTCGGCAGCAGCTTCTACACGCTCGACCTGCGCGGCGAACAGCCGCTGATCAAGGCCAAGAAGGTGGTGCTGAAAAACGATTACGTGCGTCAGGTCATCGACATCTACCACATCTGATCCGAAGTCACGCAAGCCGCCCCAGTGCGCCATGAAAGGCCCACTGCGGCCAGGCTCGCCTGCGAGGTGCACCATGAGCTTTCAAATTGCGCTTAATTTCGAAGACGGGGTAACCCGCTTCATCGAGGCCAGCGGCCATGAAACCGTGGCCGACGCTGCCTACCGCCAGGGCATCAACATTCCCCTGGACTGCCGCGATGGTGCCTGCGGCACGTGCAAGTGCAAGGCGGAATCCGGGCACTACGACCTGGGCGACAACTTCATTGAAGACGCCCTGAATGACGAGGAAATGGCCGAAGGCTATGTGCTCACCTGCCAAATGCGCGCGATGAGCGATTGCGTGGTGCGTATTCCGGCCTCCTCGCAACTGTGCAAGACCGAGCAGGCCAATTTCGAGGCCGCCATCAGCGAAGTGCGGCAACTGTCCGCCAGTACCATTGCCTTGTCGCTCAAGGGCGAGGGGTTGGCGCGCCTGGCCTTTCTGCCGGGGCAGTACGTCAACCTCAAGGTGCCGGGCAGCGGCCAGAGCCGCGCCTATTCCTTCAGCTCGCTGCAAAAGGGCGGTGAGGTGCGCTTCCTGATCCGCAATGTACCGGGTGGGTTGATGAGCCACTTCCTGACCAGCCTGGCCAAGGCGGGCGACAGCCTGAGCCTGGCCGGCCCGCTGGGTAGTTTCTACCTGCGCCCCATCCAGCGCCCGCTGTTGCTGCTGGCTGGCGGTACGGGCCTGGCACCGTTCACGGCGATGCTGGAGAAGATTGCCGAGCAGGGCAGCACACACCCGCTGCACCTGATCTACGGCGTCACCCACGACTTCGACCTGGTCGAGCTCGACCGCCTGCAGGCCCTGGCCGCGCGGATTCCCAACTTCACCTTCAGTGCCTGCGTGGCCAGCCCCGACAGCCAGTACCCGCAGAAGGGCTACGTGACCCAGCACATCGAGCCGCGCCACCTCAACGAGGGGGATGTCGATGTCTACCTGTGCGGGCCACCGCCGATGGTCGAGGCGGTCAGCCAGTACCTGCGCGAGCAGGGCATCACCCCAGCGAATTTCTACTTCGAGAAGTTCGCGGCGGCAGCGGCCTGAGCGCGTCCAGCGCCTGCAGAGGCCTGTTGAATTATGGAGAAACAACCATGATGGCAAGATTCCACAACAAGGTTGCCCTGGTCACCGGCGCTGCCCAGGGCATTGGCCGTGGTGTGTGCTGGCGGCTCAAGGCCGAAGGTGCACGGGTGGTGGCGGTGGACCGTTCCGAGCTGGTTCACGAATTGGCCGGGGAAGGCATGCTGACCCTAACCGCCGACCTTGAACGCCACGATGAATGTGCGCAGGTGATGGCCACGGCAGTCGAAACCTTCGGCGGCCTCGATATCCTCGTCAACAACGTTGGTGGCACGATCTGGGCCAAGCCGTTCGAGCATTACGACGTGGCCCAGATCGAGGCCGAAGTGCGCCGGTCGCTGTTTCCCACCTTGTGGTGCTGCCACGCGGCGCTGCCTTACATGCTCGAACGCGGCCAGGGCGCCATCGTCAATGTCTCGTCGGTGGCCACCCGTGGCGTCAACCGCGTGCCCTACGGCGCCGCCAAAGGCGGTGTGAACGCACTGACGGCCTGCCTGGCCTTCGAAACGGCAGGCCGCGGCATTCGCGTCAACGCCACCGCACCGGGCGGCACCGAGGCGCCGCCCCGGCGGGTGCCGCGCAATACCGATGCACAAAGCGAGCAGGACAAGCGCTGGTACCAGCAGATCGTCGAGCAGACCCTCGACAGCAGCCTGATGCACCGCTACGGCAGCATTGACGAGCAAGTGGGCGCCATCCTGTTCCTGGCCTCTGACGAGGCTTCCTACATCACCGGGGTAACCCTGCCCGTGGGCGGTGGCGACCTCGGCTAAGGGCACCGATCTCGGCGTTGATCGGGCGGCGCTTGCAATATGCAAATTCGCACCCATCTAAGCGGGTCTTCCGTCAGCCCTGGACCTTGCCATGGAACCCAACCGCTTCGGCGACATCGCCGCCTTCGTCAGTGCCGTGAAGGCTGGCAGCTTCACCGCTGCCGCAGCCAGCCTGGGCCTGACCCGTTCAGCGGTGGGCAAGAGCATCGCCCGCCTGGAGGCGCGCATGGCCGTGCGCCTGCTCAACCGCACCACACGCAAGTTGAGCCTGACCGACGAGGGCCTGGTGGCCTACGAGCGCTGGCGGCAGATTCTAGATGACCTGGACGAGGTAGAAAGCACCATGGCCCTGCGCCGTGGCAAGCCCACGGGCACGTTGCGCCTGACTGCGCCGCTGTCGCTGGGGCAGCGTCATGTGCGGCCGATCCTGGATACCTACCTCAAGCAGTGGCCGGAACTGCGCGCCGATATCCGTTTTACCGACCGTTTCGTCGATTTGGTGGAGGAGGGCGTGGACGTTGCCGTGCGCATCGGCGCGCCAAAGGAAGACTCTCAGCTGCTCACCCGCACCGTGGGCTGGCAGCAGTTCGTGACCTGCGCCTCACCCGATTACCTGCGCCAGCACGGCACGCCAACGGTGCCCGCCGACCTCTACGGGCACGACAAGATTGCTTTCCTGGCCGGCGAGAAGTCGATGCCCTGGCGTTTTCACACCGCTGAAGGGCTGCACCTGTGCGAGGAGCCGGGGCGGCTCAACATAGACAGTTCCGAAGCGATGTTGGACGGCGCGCGGGCAGGTTTCGGGCTGATTCACCTGCCTACCTATATCACCGGCGACGACCTGCGCGCAGGTACGTTGGTGGAGGTGCTGCAGGAGTACCGGCCCCCGGCAGACCCAATTCGCGTGGTTTACCCGAGCAAGCGGCACTTGTCGCCACGGGTTCGGGGGTTTATCGACCTGCTGGTGGCGAGTTGGGAACAGCGGGTGCCTTGGGAAGATTGATAGACCTGCGGCCGAGCGCCGCTCGCACAATCCCGTAGGAGCGAGCGTAGCTCGCGATGCGGTCGCGCAGGTCAGGCGCGCTTGAGGAACGGGTAATCCGTGTACCCCTCAGGCCCGTTGGCATAGTCGAACTGCGCCCGGTGTTCGTTCAGCGGCGCCTGCAACCGCAGCCGCTCCACCAGGTCAGGGTTGGCAATGTAGCTGCGCCCGAACGCCACGGCATCGATCAGGCCACGGGCGATCAAGTCTTCGCCTTTCTCTGCGGTGTAGGCACCCGCTGCGATGATCACGCCCGGATAGGCCTCACGAATCTGCTCACGGAACGCCTCACGCAGCGGCTTGCCACCCGCCCAGTCCGGCTCGGACAGGTGCAGGTAGGCGAGGTTGCGCTTGGCCAGCTCACGGATCAGGTACAGCCCGGCGGCCTCCTGGTCTTCGCCGTTGTCCACGCCATTGAACCCACCCAGCGGGAACACCCGAATACCCACGCGCTCGGCGCTCCACTGGGCAACGGCTGCGTCCACCGCTTCAAGCACGATGCGCGCGCGGTTCTCCACGCTGCCGCCGTAGCGGTCTTCGCGCTGGTTCGAACTCGGGGTGAGGAACTGGTGCAGCAGGTAGCCATGGGCGGCGTGCAGTTCGATGAAGTCGAACCCGGCTTCGCGGGCATTGACCGCCGCCTGGCCGAAGTCGGCCACGATACCGGCGATCTCTTCCTCGCTCAGGGCCCGTGGCGTGGAGGTTTCCACCCGTACCAGGTTGCCTTGCTCGTCACGCAGGGTCGTGCGGGCGTTGGCGGGCAGGGCAGACGGCGCCACCGGCGCTTCACCACCCGGTTGCAGCGAGGTGTGCGACACCCGGCCGGTGTGCCACACCTGCACCGCACTGTGGCCGCCGTCGGCGTGGATGCCTTCGTTGATCACTTTCCAGGCAGCGATCTGCTCGGCGCTGTGGATACCCGGCGAGCCGGAGTAGCCCTTGGCCTGGAAGGAAATCTGCGTGGCCTCGGTGATGATCAGGCCGGCGCTGGCGCGCTGGCGGTAGTACTCGGCCATCATCGGCGTTGGCACGTCGCCCGGCTCCAGGCTGCGCAGGCGGGTGAGGGGGGCCATGAATACACGGTTGGGCAGGGTCAGGGGGCCGATCTGCAGGGGTTGCAAGAGTTTCATTGCTGCTCCGAAGGTGGGAAAACCAATGGGGCGCACGATACGCGGAAGATTGGGGAAAGGGGGGACCGGGACCCCGGCGTAGAGCTCCCCAATGGCGCTTGCATGTACCGGCCTGTTCGCGGGGCACAGGAGAACCTCCAGCGCCGCAATGGCTGACACACCTGTGTCACCCCTGCGCCAGCTGTGCCATCGCTGCACCAGCCCCGGCACCCCGCAGCCATTCTCGCTTTCGCCGCAACCCCTCTGTTCAGCGCCTCGCAAGCCATTCTCAGGCCCCTGGCACAGCGGTTGCTCTGTGCATAGCCGACGCCTGCCGCGGTGTCGCCATAACAAGAACGGAGAACCCAGCATGAACCGAACCGGCCCGTACCGCCTGCTAATGAGCTGCCTGGCCCTGGGCATGGCCTGCAGCACCCCTGCCTTTGCCGCCGAGGTCGATGGCCAGCGCATCATCGCTGCCGACAAGGAACCCGGTAACTGGATGAGCCATGGCCGAACCTACGACGAGCAACGCTTCAGCCCGCTCAAGGCCATTGACCAAAGCAACGTCAACCAGCTTGGCCTGGCCTGGAGCTACAAGCTCGATCTCGACCGGGGCGTGGAGGCAACGCCTATCGTGGTCGACGGGGTGATGTACACCACCGGGCCGTTTTCCGTGGTCTATGCCCTGGACGCCCGCAACGGCAAGCTGCTGTGGAAGTACGACCCGCAATCGGACCGCCACCGCGCCGGCGAGGCGTGCTGCGACGCAGTCAACCGCGGCGTGGCGGTGTGGCAGGGCAAGGTGTATGTCGGGGTGCTCGATGGCCGCCTGGAAGCCATCGATGCCAAGACCGGCCAGCGCGTGTGGTCGGTAGACACCCGTGACGATCACAAACGCAGCTACACCATCACCGGTGCGCCGCGGGTGGTCAACGGCAAGGTCATCATCGGCAACGGCGGCGCCGAGTTCGGCGTGCGCGGCTACGTCACGGCCTATGATGCCGAAACCGGCAAGCAGGCCTGGCGCTTCTTCACCGTACCGGGTGACCCGAAGCTGCCGCCGGAAAACAAGGCCATGCAGATCGCCAGCAAAACCTGGCACGGCGATGCCTTCGTCGAATGGGGCGGTGGTGGCACGGCGTGGGACTCGTTCGCCTACGACCCGGAACTGAACCTGCTGTACATCGGCGTGGGCAACGGCTCGATGTGGGACCCGAAATGGCGCAGCCAGGCCAAGGGCGACAACCTGTTCCTGTCGTCGATCGTGGCCGTGAACGCCGACACCGGCGAGTACGCCTGGCATTACCAGACCACGCCCGGCGATGCCTGGGACTTCACCGCCACCCAGCACATGATCCTGGCCGAGCTGCCGATCAACGGCAAGCAGCGCAAAGTGCTGATGCAAGCGCCGAAGAACGGCTTCTTCTACGTGCTCGACCGCGCCACCGGCGAGTTGCTGTCGGCCAAGAACATCGTGCCGGTGAACTGGGCCAAGGGCATCGACATGAAAACCGGCCGGCCGATCCTCGACGAGCAGGCAGCGGCCTACTGGAAGGACGGCAAGCGCAAGCTGGTGACCCCGGCATTCTGGGGCGCCCATGACTGGCACCCGATGTCCTACAACCCGCAGACTGGGCTGGTGTATATCCCGGCGCACATCATGTCGGCCTATTACGAGCACATTCCCGAGGCGCCCAAGCGCAACCCGTTCAAGAGCGTGTACCAGCTGGGCCTGCGCACCGGCATGATGCCCGAAGGGGCCGACGGCCTGCTGGAAATGGCCAAGACCTGGTCCGGCAAGCTGATCGCCTGGGACCCGGTCAAGCAGGCGCCGGCCTGGGAAGTGCCCTACATCACCATCTTCAACGGCGGCACCCTGAGCACGGCGGGCAACCTGGTATTCGAGGGCAGCGCCGATGGCCGGGTCATCGCCTACGCCGCCGATTCGGGCAAGAAACTGTGGGAATCGCCGGCGGCCAGCGGGGTGATGGCGGCGCCCATTACTTACTCGGTGGACGGTGAGCAGTACGTGACCTTCATGGCCGGCTGGGGCGGCGCGTTCTCCACCTTTGCCGGGGCCTTGTCGCTGCGGGCCGGGGTGCAGCCGTTCGCCCAGGTGCTGACCTACAAGCTCGGTGGTACCGCCCCGTTGCAGGAGCCCGCGCCACCTGCCGATGCGCCGGAACCGCCTGCGCTGACCGCCGATGCCAAGACCGTTGCAGCCGGCGCCGCGTTGTACGACGGCAACTGCTCGCAATGCCACGGCATCCATGCGGTCAGCGGCGGGGTGTTGCCAGACCTGCGCAAGCTCAGCAGCGAAAAGCACCAGATGTTCCTCGGCATCCTCTACGGCGGCCGGGTGCCGGACGGCATGCCATCGTTCGCCGATAACCTCAAGCCCGAGCAGGTCGAGCAGGTGCACCAGTACCTGATCAAGCGCGCCCATGACCTCAAGCGCGAAGGCAATGCCTGGCAGCAGTTCAGCGCCAAGCCGGCCGCCCAGTCGCCGCTGGCCGACAACCACCCACAGGAGTGACACGACCATGACCGATTCGGTTTACCAGAACTACATCGACAACGCGTTCGTCGCCAGCGAAGCGCTGATCGAGGTGTATAACCCGGCCAACGGCCAGTTGCTCGGCCGCGTGCCCGAGTCCCCTGGCGAGCAGGTCGAGCGGGCCATCGCCGCAGCGCGCAAGGCGCAGCAAGGCTGGGCGGCGAAGACGGCCATCGAGCGGGCCGGTTACCTGCGCCAGATCGCTGCCAAGGTGCGGGCCAACGCCGACCGCCTGGCCCGCCTCATCGTCCAGGAGGGCGGCAAGGTGCCGGGGCTGGCCCAGGTGGAGGTCAACTTCACTGCCGATTACCTGGATTACATGGCCGAGTGGGCACGCCGCCTGGAAGGCGAGGTGCTGACCAGCGACCGCGCCAACGAACATATCTTCTTGATGCGCAAGCCCCTGGGTGTGGTGGCCGGGATCCTGCCGTGGAACTTCCCGTTCTTCCTGATCGCCCGCAAGATGGCTCCGGCCTTGCTGACCGGCAACACCATCGTGATCAAGCCCAGCGAGGAAACCCCGCTCAACTGCTTCGAGTTTGCACGGCTGGTGGCCGAAACCGAGCTGCCTGCCGGGGTGTTCAACGTGCTCGGCGGCAAGGGTGCGAGCGTGGGCCATGGCCTGTCGAGCCACGCCGGGGTCGACCTGGTGAGCTTCACCGGCAGTGTCGCCACCGGCGCAAGGATCATGGCCGCAGCGGCGCCGAACATCACCAAGTTGAACCTGGAACTGGGCGGCAAGGCGCCTGCGATTGTGCTGGCTGATGCCGACCTTGCGCTGGCGGTGAAGGCCATCGTCGCTTCGCGGGTAATCAACACCGGCCAGGTGTGCAACTGCGCCGAGCGGGTGTACGTGGAGCGCAAGGTGGCCGATGCCTTCATCGACAAGGTGGCCCAGGCCATGGCCGCCACCCGCTTTGGCGACCCGTCGCTGCAGGCGGACCTGGACATGGGCCCGTTGATAAACCAGGCCGGGCTGGACAAGGTGGCGCAGATGGTGCGCACGGCGACCGGGCAGGGCGCCCAGCTGGTGACGGGGGGCAAGGTGGCCGACTTGGGAGCGGGGTTCCACTACCAGCCCACCGTGCTGGCCGGTTGCAAGGCGGACATGGAAATCATGCGCAAGGAAATTTTCGGCCCGGTGTTGCCGATTCAGGTGGTGGATGGCCTGGATGAGGCGATTGCCTTGGCCAACGACAGCGAATACGGGCTGACCTCGTCGATCTATACCCGGGATTTGAATGCGGCCCTGAAGGCTTGCCGCGAAATCGACTTTGGCGAAACCTACATCAACCGCGAAAACTTCGAGGCGATGCAAGGGTTCCATGCCGGAGCGCGCAAGTCGGGGATCGGCGGGGCCGACGGCAAGCACGGGTTGTATGAATACACCCGGACCCAGGTGGTGTACATCCAAGGGTAAAGCCGGTAGGAGCGAGCGCAGCTCGCGATGGGCTGCAAGGCAGCCCCGACACTGTGAGCTGCGAAGCTAAAACCGTGGGGCCGCTACGCGCCCCATCGCGAGCTGCGCTCGCTCCTACCAGGTCGGCGCAAAATCCGTAGGCTTGGGAAGAGGCCGGCCTGTTCAACCTCCCTGGTTCGGCTGAACGATCCCATACCGCTTCATCTTCCGGTACAACGTCGAGCGCGAAATCCCCGCCGCCTCGGCCGCGGCGCTCATGTTCCAACGCTCGCGCCGCAATACCTCCAGCAGGTGCCGGGCCTCGGCATCTTCGACCTGCTGTTCCAATGCCAAGGGCCTGCTCAACGCCACGCCTACCTGCAGGTCTTCCGGCAGGTCGTCCAGTTCGATCACGCCACCCTCGGCCAGCGCCACCGCCTGGCGCAAGGCATTGAGCAACTGCCGCACATTCCCGGGCCAGGCGTTGCCCAGCAAGCAGTCCCGCGCCGCGTCGCTCAGGCGCATCCCCGCCGACAAATCCGCCAGCAGCCGCTCGATCAACGCGCGCCGGTCGCTGCGCTCACGCAAGGCCGGCAGTTTCATGCGCAGGCCACACAAGCGGTAGTACAAGTCTTCGCGAAAACGCTGCTGGGCAATCATCGCCGGCAGGTCCTGGTGGGTGGCCGAGATCACCTGCACATCCAGCTGCACGGGGGTTTCGCCACCCAGCGGCAATAGCTCGCGTTCGGCCAGCACCCGCAGCAGCCGGGTTTGCAGGTGGGCGGGCATGTCGCCGATCTCGTCGAGGAACAACGTGCCGCCGTTGGCCTGCTCCAGCTTACCCTTCATGCCCTTGCGGCTGGCACCGGTGAAGCTGCCGGCGCGGTAGCCGAACAACTCGCTTTCGATCAGCGACTCAGGGATGGCAGCGCAGTTCAGCGCCACGAACGGCTTGGCGTGGCGCTGGCTGGCCTGGTGCAGGGCACGGGCGAAGGCTTCTTTGCCGGTGCCGGTTTCACCGGTGAGCAGAATGGCAATGTCCTTGTCCAGCACCTTGCGCAGCCGGCGCACGCCTTGTTGCAACTGCAGGTCCTGGCCGGCCAACTGCTCCAGGCATGGGTGCGTCTTGGCTGCAGCGCCGCCAGTGGCCCGCGGCGCCTGGCGATAGCCTGCCGGTGCCCGCAGGCCGACATCCAGCAACTGGCGTTCGTCATGGCTGCGCAGCTGCGTGCCACGCGCGCCACCGCGGGTAAGTTCCAGCAACTGGTCGATATTGGCGGGCAGCAGGCAGTCGATGCGCTGGCCGAGCAGGTCGGCGCCCTGGGCCAGGAACGCGGCGCGGTTGGCACCGATCACCCGGCCGCCCTCGTCCAGTGCCAGCAATTGCTCGGCGGCAAGGTCGGCGAAGCCGTCGTGGGTTTTCAGCGCCAGGGTCAGGTGGCCCCGAAAGCGTTGACGGAAGTGGCTGTTTTCGATCAGGCGGGCATACAGGTTCACCAGCTGCAGGGTCAGGTGCTGGGCCTGCTTGGGGCCGTCGTTGTACAGGCAGGTGGCGTTGAGGCAGCCCAGCAACTGGTTGTGCGCATCGAAGATTGGTGACACTGAACAGCTCAGGCGGGCGTTGGCGGCCAGGAAGTGCTCCTGGCGGTGGATGGTCAGCGCCTGTTGCGAGGCCAGGGCGGTGCCAATGCCGTTGGTGCCGGCGATGGACTCATCCCAGCGCGCGCCAACGATCAGCCCGGAGCGCGTGTAGCGCTGGGCGTCGGCGGGCAGCCGGGCGTCGAGGGTGATGCCGTCGGCGTCGCTGAGCAGCACCGCGAACCCTGCGTCGACCACACGCCGGGCCAGGCCGCTGACGCCCTGGCTGGCAATGGCCAGGTACGCTTCGTGCTGGGCCTGGTGCTGGCGGATTTCGGCGGCGCTGAGGATGTTGTCGACGTGGCGCAGTTCGGGGTCCAGGTGGTGCTGGGTAATGCTCCGGTACCAGGATTCGGCGATCACGGTTTCTGGCATCAGGCCACGGTCGGGGAAGTGGCAGTCAACGAAGGCGGCCAGTTCACTGGCGCGGGATTGAGCGGGCATGGGCGCTCCTTGGGTTCTTGTTATTCGATGTGGGGGAAACCATAGCTGGTTTTGCGAAGGCAGGGCCGGCCCTTCGTTTTGTATGCCCGCAATCGCACCGCCACCCTCAGTAGGAGCGGGCTTGCCCCGCGAACACCGGCGCAGCCGGTGCCATGCACCGCGGTGCTCGCTTCGCGGGTCAAGCCCTACAGGCGAATGGGCCGCAAATCTAACCAATCAACACCAAGGCCTCGTCCAGCCGCAACGCCCGCTTCATCCGCTGCGAAAGCCTTGCCATGGCATCCGAGTACCCGGCAGCCACCACCGCCACGACCTGGTCCCCTACACACTGCAACGCCACGAAGTCGCCCTGCTCCGGCGCCCCGACGAACACGATCCGCTCCCATGCCCGGGCATGCCCCAGCACCTCATAGGTGTGCCCATGCTGGTAAGTCCAGAAAAACGGCACGTCGTTGTAGCGGCGCTGTTCCCCAAGCATGTTCGCCGCTGCGATCACTCCATGCTGCTGGGCCAGGCGCCAGTGTTCGATACGCACCGGCTGCCCGGCAAGCGGGAAGGTGGCAATATCGCCAGCTGCCCACAGGCCCTCGGCGGCCTGCAGCTCAGCGCTCACCGGCAGCGACTGGTCGTTGGCCAATGCCACGCCCTGCACGAACGCCGTGGTGGGCTTGACCCCGGTGCCGAGCAGCACCAGCGATGTGGCCAACCGCTCACCATTGGCCAGCTCCACAGCCTCTACCCGTTCGCTGCCGACCACGCGCAGTACCTCGGTCGGGCCATGGAAAACCACGCCCTTGCGTTCATGCAGCGCGCGGATGCAGCGCCCGATGCGTTCACCCACCTGCTTTACCAGCGGCACTTCGTGGCGGCTGACCACATGCACCTGCGCGCCATAGCTGCGCAGGGCCGCTGCCGCTTCCAGGCCGATGAAGCCATCGCCGACGATCACCACCGGTTGCCCCGGTTCCGCCGCATCCAGCAGGCAGGCGGCATCTTCGCGCGAGCGCAAGGTCATCACGCCCGCCAGGTCGATACCCGGAATGTTCGGGCGCAGCGGTTTGCCGCCCGTGGCCAGCAGGGCGGCGTCGTAGTGCAGGTGCTGGCCATCGGCAAGGGTGATCTGGCGCCGTTTGGCATCCAGCGCCCGCACCTTGCCCAGGCGCCGGTCCAGGTGGCCTTTGCGCAGTTGGTCTGGTTCCAGCAGCGCTGGCACTTCGTCGGGCGGCATCTCGCCGGCAATGACGAATTTGCTCAGGGCAGTGCGGTCGTAGGCCGGCTGACGCTCCTGGTCGAGCCAGATCAGGTGCCCGCCAAACCCGTGGTCGAGCAGGGTGGCCACCGCCGCCGAACCCGCGGCGCCGGCACCGACCACCACGAAGGTGCGGGCGTCGCTGTGGCGTGGGAGTTCGCTGTGCACCTGGGGCTGGTCATCAACCCAGACTTCACCGGCCTTTATCCAGGTGCGATAACGCCGCAGCCCAACCAGCGCTGGCGGCTCGCACACCGCGCCTTCGTCGACCGCAAAGGCCGCCTTGTGCCACGGGCACACCAGCAGGCCATTGCAAATCACGCCTTCCTCAAGGGGCGCGCCGGAATGTGGGCAGTTGGCCTGGTAGGCATGCACCAAGTCGCCCTGGCGGATGAGGATGATTTCTTCGTTGCCAGCCTGGGCGCGCAGGGGGCGGTTGGGGTCGAGCTGGTCGAGGCGGGCCACGGCGTGCTGGGTCATGGGGCTGCTCCAAAGGGGGCCTTTGGAATCATTTGACGCCGAGGGAATGGGAGGGATGCGTCGGGCTGACGATCGGCTCACAGGGTTAACGCCAGCCTTGTAGGAGCGGGCTTGCCCGCAATGAGGCCGGCCCATGCAGCACAACCGCCAAATGGAAACATGCTGAAAGAAGTGAACAAGAACCAATAGATATGTAACGCAATCGACGACGTTCGAAACATCAGCCTGAGCCCTACAGAGAAGGAGAATCTGTATGGCTCAAAACACACTCAACGACAATTCCACGGGTGAAGTCGTCATCACCCCAGGCTCCTCGGGCTCCAGCAGCGGCGGGGGTGGTTTTTTCAGCATTGGCGGTGGCGGTGGCTTCGGCGGCGGTTTCGGTGGGTCCAGCCGCCGGCGCCGCAAGAAGCGGGCGAGGGCTCGCGCGGCTGCGCTTGCACAAGCACAGGCCGAAGACCAGGCACGCCAGGCGGCGGCAGCTGCTGCACATGCCCAAGCGCTGGCCCGCTCGCAGCAAGAACGCATGGCGGCCTTCAACCAGGCGCGGGATAACCGCCGCGCTCAACTCGACACCCACTACGCCGCCCAGGCGCAAGGCCTGGCCCAGGCGCTGCAGAGCGAGATCGATGCCGCCCGCACACGTCCGAACCATGAAGGTGGCGAGCGCTGGCAACTCTACCTGCTGACCAAGGCGCGTAACGAAATACAAGGGCTGATTGCCGCCAAGCAACCCGCGCTGGCCGAGTATCAAGCCCTGGCCAATGCCTTTGCGGGTGTCGATGCAACCGCAAGCAGCTATGCCTCACGGCTGGCTGGGCTGGCCACCGCCGAGCAGATGCAGCAACTGCATCGTGACTGGGAAGCAGCCTACACGGCAGCTCATCAAGCGCGGCTGCTGGAGGAGGCCATCCGGCAGTTGTCGCAGCGCTCGGCCGACTTGCTGGCTGAGCATGCCACGCAGACGCAGCTATGGCGGCAGCGAGAGGCACTTTGGGAGCAGCAGCGCCAGTACGCGGTACAGCGCGAAGCACGGGTTGATCACAAGCAAAAGGCCGACGAGGATCGGCGCCTGCAGCGGCTGGCTGAGGCTGCGACGCTCAGCGCGCCCGTTGCCGCAGCTAACGCCGGCGGTGTTTTGCTGACCCATAGCGGAGCGCGGGTCGCGCTGGAGCTCGCCAACGCCATTTCCCAGGCCATGCTCAATGCGCGCATCGAGCTTGCCAGGGTTACTGCGATCCGGGTTGGGCCAAAGGCACGCCTGTTCGTCTCGGCCATGGTGTATTCACCGAGGCTGGGCGATGGCGAGCTGACCGCCGAGCAGCGTCGGCAGCGCCTGGAGGGTGTGGGTGTAGGTGCCGACCTGCTAGGTGTGGAACCCGGGCAGGATTTGCAGGCCATTGCCGATGCGGGCGGTTCGGCGCGCCTTGCCAGTCGCATCAGGGTTGAGCAGCTGGCGGCAGGCACTGGCATCGCGGTGGCATCGACAGGCAGCGAGATTTCCCCCGAAGTTCGGGTCAGAAATGCCGTTTTCGACCCGCTTACCGAAACCTACCGAGTACAGGCCGAGACACCCGCAGGCAAATCCATCGTCCTGGGTGGCCCAGCGGCGCCTGCGGTAAGCGCTCCCGCCGGCAGGGTGCTTGCACTTGAGCCGGAGGTAAGCGCTATTGGCGCGGGCATGGACCTGCGGTTTGACGACTGCATTGTCTGCATACCCGGCCAACCTCCTCAGTACTTCTCGTTCACAGTGCCAGCGGCCGGAACCGGTGTCGTCAGTGGCAGGGGCGAGGTGGCGGCAGGTAACTGGTGGCCCGGCAACAGGGCCGCTGCCGGGGTTGCCCTGCCTGAGCAGGTTGGCAACCAGTTGCGTGGTCGGTTGTTCACGCAAATGGACGCCTTTGAAAGCGCGGTCTGGCGGGCCATTGCAGCGGACCAAGGCCTGCTCGGGCAATTTGATGAGCTGAACCAGCGCCGAATCTTGAGCGGATTTGCGCCCATCGCAGCGAAGGCGAGTTGGAGCGGCGCACGGCGCGCGTTCGAGTTGCGTCATGTGGCAGCAGTGGGTGTTGGCGCCGGGCTGTACAACCTCGACCAGATCAGGATTCACCCGCCGGCTGACACAACTGGTGTGCTGACGGCGATCCAGCCGTTCCAACCCTGGTTCAGCACCCAGGTGGCCTTGGCGTTCGATTCAACCGCCGTTCCAGGCCAACCCACCCGCACCTGGACGCCGCTGGTAGCGCCAGGCGCTGAACTGCTCGGCCCGACGGGGTTGCCGCAAGCGCCGCAGCTGCCCGGGATGCTGCCGGGCACAGCCACCGATCCGGTGGGGCCAAGTCTTGAAATACTTCCGGGCGAGAATCCGGGTGAAACCGGAGCCATAATCCCAGGATTCGGCGGCGACACCGATCTGCCCGCACCTGGGGTGGTGAATAATGAGCCTGCGAAGCCTTTGGAGGTTGGAGAGTACAGGGATCTTGCGCGTAGGAGCATTAATGATCGAATGGATGTGGATCATATTGTATCGCGGAAAGCATACGAACGATTTTTGGTTAAAAATAATCGCATGTTGGAAGCGCATGAGATCAAGTTTTTGCTGGAAACCGCCCCGAGTGTAGTGATTCCTGCAGCGGTACATAGAAAATATAGTGAGACTTATGGCGGTAGGAACAGTGTAGAGAGACAGTTAAAAGATGCTTCAGATTTGCGTGCGGCTGTTGATAGTAATATAGATGCGCTGAGGCCTGGGCTATTGGAATATGGTTTCAGTGAGCACGAAATAGAACAGGTTCGAAGGGAGCTGCACGCTCTTCACCAAAAGAAAGGAATATCCAAATGACACCTGAGAAACTGAGCGCATACTTAACAGGCCTGGGTAAACCTCATGACGAGCTGGTCCGGCAGGGGGGCCTACCGCCTGGTGAGTTCATCGAGGTGTATCCTGGAGCCTTATCCATTTATAGGGAAATTATGCCAGGCCTGGAACTACGTTTCTGGGCCGAAGATCAACGCTTTGAGGCATTGACGATTTCGCTCGCCGAGAAGGCTACTTCGTCATCAGTCTATTCGCATGAGCTCCCCGAGCCTTATGCTAAGTGTTTAAGTCGGGCAATGACATTGAGTGTTTTTGGTGAGCCAATTCAGTCGCAGTCCCCCTATGAAAAACCAGCGTCCCTGGGCAAAAGCGGCGGCTGGGATGAGTTTGATATAGCGGGCGGTGAATACGAAAAGCTGTGTGTTATCTTTGAATATGATGTGCTCATGAATGTAATTAGGCTGTGTTTTTCTGTGAAGGAGACTGGTTACGATCGGGACCGTAATGAGTTTCAGTGGTCTATTGATAGCTGAAAATACCCTTTAAAGTAAAAAAAGGTAAAAATTATGGATATCAGACCCCACCTGAACCAGTACGATGAACCTGCCTTTCTCGGGTTTGTAGAAGCCATATGGCAGCTTGAGGCCGACCAAGCCTCACATAATGAGTGGATCACCCACTTCAACCAGATTGTCGGCCACCCCGACGGTAGCGATTTGCTGTTCTATCCGAATTTGCTCGATGACGTCGCGCGGAACTCCCCCCAGCACATCGTCGAGACGATCAAGTGGTGGTATCGGCAAAATGGCCAGGCGGCCTTCAAAGATCAGTTGTTGCAACCCCCGGTCGTTCACCAAACCCTCAGCCGCGAGCAGCGTGCCAACCAGTTGTCCACCCGCAACTTGGAAAACGGGCGCAAATTGATAGCAGAGGTCCATGCTGCCGAGTTGCAGACCAGTCAGCAACTCGATGCTTTAGAGCGGTCCCTGGCCGCTGACCCGGCAGGTAGCACGCCAGAGCAACAGTTGGCCCTAAGCGTAGAGGCTCTGCGTACGCTGGTCACGGTCCAGCACCAGGCCAAGCGCGCCGTGTATGAGCTTCAGCGCTTGGAGATGGGGGTGAGAAACGCCCATCAAGCTGCCGTTCGCGAGGCCACGAGCCCGTTCTATAACGCCGCTATCCAGGCCGTGCTATTGCAAGAAATCACTGCTGGCAGCCAGCGTCATGCCGGAGCCCTGGCCGCTGCGCAGGCACGCCACCCGGGCATGTTCGCCCGTGGCGTAGAGTTGATCGAACGCCTGGAAGCCCGGGTTGCCCAATTGGCCAGAGCCACGGGCACCGGCCCGGGCCATGGCCCATTGACCTTGGCCGCTGCAGCTGCGACGGCAACGCTTCATCCGGCACTGCTCACGGCGCAGGGCTTGTCTCGTGAAATTTCCGAGCAGCAGCACCCGTTGATAAAGAGCGTTCGCTCCGCTGTGGCAGAAATGGAATGGCAGGCAACTTCCGCACACGGTGAACATCCAGGCACCCATGCCGATATCCTTCAGTTCGTGCTGGGCACCCCGAGCGACGACCCTCGTTTTGCGGTAACGGTGCCATTGTATGAAATGCTCGACAACGAGCGCTCGGACTGGGAGGCGTTGGCGGCGGAGCGGGCCGAGGTGGATTTGCCGGTACGCCTGTGTAGCGCGTTGCGCCCAGCCAGCGGCCCAGCCACTACCGGCGTCAAGCCGTTCACCCGTTACTCCCACGTGCTCATTACCTCTACCCAGGGAAGCACTGTTGCTTCGCGGGTAAGGGTGCGCCCGGCGGATTGGGATGCTGCGCGTCAGGCATTCGCCTTCAGCACTGACGGTGGCGGGCCGGTAACTGTGTTATGGCAGAAAGGGCGCAGCCCTCACAAACTGCTGGACCACTGGCAGCCCCCGACAATTGGGTTTCTGCGCATTCCCGAGGTGCCCTCGGAAGCGCGTTTCGCAGACCTTGCGCAGGTGCAGTTCGATGATTACATCGTCGTATTCCCTGCAGACTCCGGCCTGACGCCCCTCTACCTTATGTTCAGGGACCGTCGAGAGCTTTAGCCCCCCAGTCTGACGTGGTCAATGTAGGCGCGACAGGCTGTCGCGCCTACATCAATCCTCAATCGGCCCTTGCAGTGCTCAGTGCACCGGCCCGCGATACCCGCAAGGCCACCAAGCTACCCACCACGATCAATGCCGCCAGCGAATACAGCGCCGCGTCGGTCGAACCGGTCTGGTCCTTGATGAACCCGACCAGGTACGGGCTGAGGAAGCCGGCCATCTGGCCCACCGAGTTGATGATCGCCAGGCCCGCCACGGCGGCACTGGCGCTGAGCAGCGCGGTTGGCATCGGCCAGAACATCGGCAGGCCGGTGAGGGCGCCCATGGTGGCGATCGACAGGCCAAGAATGGCGATGGTCGGGTTGCCAGCGAAGTTGACCGCGATCAACAGGCCGACGGCCCCCATCAGCATCGGCACCACCAAATGCCAGCGGCGTTCGTTACGCAGGTCTGCCGAGCGCCCGCAGAGAATCATGAATACCCCCGCCAGCAGGTACGGGATGGCGCTCAGCCAGCCGATCAGCAGCGGGTTGTCGAAGCCCATGCTCTTGATGATCGACGGCAACCAGAAGTTGATCGCGTATACGCCGCTCTGGATGCAGAAATACACGAAACCGAAGGTCCAGATCAGCGGGTTGCTGAGCACCGCGAGCACGCTGTCGCCCGTGGTATTGGGCTTGCTGGCAGCGTCGGCGGCAAGGTCGGCGGCGATCAGCTGGCGTTCGGCAGGGCTCAGCCAATCCGCTTTCTGGTAACCGTCGCTGAGCAGTTTGATCGCCAGCACGCCCAACGCCACGGTTGGCAGGCCCTGGATCAGGAACATCCACTGCCAGCCGGCCAGGCCATGCTGGCCGGCGGCGAAGTGTTCGAGAATCCAGCCGGAGAATGGCCCGCCAAGCAGGCCCGATACCGGGATCGCCGACATGAACAGGGCCATGATGCGGCCACGGCGGTCAGCCGGGAACCAGCGCGAGAGGTACAGCACCACGCCAGGGAAGAACCCGGCCTCGGCGGCGCCGGTCAGCAGCCGCAAGGTGTAGAACTCGGTCGGAGTGGTGACGAACAGCAGGCAGGTCGACAGGCTGCCCCAGGCGATCATCATCGCCGCAATCCAGCGCCGTGGGCCGAAGCGGTTGAGCGCCAGGTTGCTGGGCAGGCCGCACAGCACGTAGCCGATGAAGAAGATGCCGGCGCCAAGGCCGTACACCGTTTCGCTGAATTTCAGCGCGTCGAGCATCTGCAGCTTGGCAAAGCCGACGTTGACGCGGTCCAGGTAGTTGAACAGGTAGCAGATGAAAATGAACGGAATCAGCCGCAAGGTGATGCGCCGGTACAGCGCGTTGCGGGTGGTGTCCGTGCCTTGGTCAGGGGCTGGGCTGTGTGCCATGATCGGGATCTCTGTTGTTATGGTTGTTGCCGCGTCGCCTGTGCCGGCGCTCGCTCCGTGGAGTCTCAGGGAGTACGGCGCACCTGTCTTTGTGCGTTTGCACAGCGTATGCTGCCGGGCGCTGTGCCGCAGAACAAAACCTCACCGTACAAGGATCGCCGCATGTTCGAACTGGACCACGACCTGGCACAGGAAATCGTCGACCGGGCGATGGCTATTCTGCCATGCAACGTCAACGTCATGGACAGCCAGGGGTTGATCCTGGGCAGTGGCGAGCCTGAACGCATCAATACCCGCCATGAGGGCGCACAGCTGGTGCTTGCCAATGGCCGGGTGGTGGAACTGGATGAGGATGCCGCCAAGTGCCTGAAGGGCGTGCAGCCGGGGGTTAACCTGCCGCTGATGCTCGATGACCGGCTGATCGGCGTGCTTGGCCTGACCGGCGAACCGCAGCAGTTGCGCACCTATGGTGAGCTGGTGCGCATGACCGCCGAGATGCTTGTGGCCCAGCGCCACTTGCAGGTGGAGCAGCAATGGCGGCGCCAGCGCTGCGACGACTTGCTGGCCTTGCTGTTGGGCGGTAGCGGTGATTCGCCACGGCTGCTCGACGAGGCCCGGCAACTGGGGCTTAAACCCCAGCTGCCACGGGTGCCGTGCCTGTTCGAGTTGCGCAGCGGCCCACCTGCCGAAGCGCTGTCGGCCTGGCTGCTGAACCGTTACCCCGACAGCTGGTGCGTAAGCCCCGCACGCGAGTCGTTGTTGTGGTGCCGCCCGGCAGGGTTGGTGCTGGACGAAGCGCGCCTGGTCGAGCGCCTGCAACGCCATGGTTGGGAGGTTGAGCGCCTGGCGCTGGGCTGCGCGGCGCATAGCCTGGAACAACTTCGCCGGGGCTACCGGCGGGTGCGCGACCTGTTGGCGTATGGCCGCGAAGTGTTGCCCCAGGCGCAGTTGTTGAGCTTGAGCCGCTATCGCCTGCCTGCGCTGCTCTGGCGCCATCGCCATGAAGATGCCCTGGACGAACTGCTCGAACCGCTGCAGCGCATCCGCGCCAGGGACGCCAGCGGCCAGCTGCTGGCCACCCTGCGTGCCTGGTGCGCCCACGACGGCCAGAGCCAGGCCTGCGCCGATGCTTTGGGCATCCACCGCAACAGCCTGCGCTACCGCCTGGAGCGGGTGGCCGAACTGGGCGAGGTAGACCCGCTGCGCCTGGAAGGCATGCTCAGCCTGTACCTGGGTTTGCAGTTGCTGCCGGCCGATTGATCCGCAAAAAGGCAATTGCCCAAATAACGCTTCCTGGCTTTTGTGCATTCGACTAAGGCCTCTACGCCAGACAGCTGTCAGCATGCCGCTTATCTGGACAGGAGAACCCCATGAAGATCGTCATTGCCCCCGACTCGTTCAAGGACAGCCTCGATGCTGCCGGCGTCGCCCGTGCCATCGCCAGCGGCCTGGCCGAGGCGTGGCCGGCGGCCACGCTGGTCGAGTGCCCAATGGCCGATGGTGGCGAAGGCACCATGGACGCGATTCTGGCCGCAAGCCACGGTGAGCTGCGCCGGCAGACCGTGCGTGGGCCCCTGGGGCAACGTGTCGAGGCCGGCTGGGGGTGGCTGGCAGAGAGCCGCACCGCCGTGATCGAGATGGCCCAGGCCAGTGGTATCCAGCTGGTGCCCAGTGGCCAGCGCGACGCCTGCCGCAGCAGCACGTGGGGCACTGGCGAGTTGATTGAGGCAGCGCTCGATGCCGGCGCCCAGCGTATCGTCCTGGCCATTGGTGGCAGCGCCACCAACGACGGCGGCAGCGGTATGCTGCGCGCCCTGGGCATGCGCTTGCTGGATGCCGACGGCCAGGCGCTGGAAGAGGGTGGCCTGGCCTTGAGCCGGCTCGCCCGTATCGACGCCAGCGCGCTCGACCCGCGCCTTGCGCAGGTTCAGGTCGAGGTGGCCGCCGATGTCGACAACCCGCTGTGCGGCCCCCAGGGTGCCTCGGCGATCTTCGGTCCGCAGAAGGGCGCCAATGCCCAGCAGGTGCAGGCCCTGGACCAGGCCCTGGGCCACTTTGCCGACCACTGTGCAGTGCTGCTGGGTGAGGACGTTCGCGCGTTTCCCGGTTGCGGTGCAGCCGGCGGCATGGGCTTCGCCGCCAAGGCTTTCATGGGCGCGCGCTTTCGCCCTGGGGTGGAAGTGGTGGCGGAACTGGCCGACCTCGACACCCTGGTGCAGGGTGCTGACCTGGTGATCACTGGCGAAGGACGCTTCGATGCCCAGACCCTGCGCGGCAAAACCCCGATGGGTGTGGCGCGGGTGGCCAAGCGCCATGGGGTGCCGGTGGTGGTGCTGGCGGGCACCTTGGGCGAGGGTTACCAGCAGCTGTATGCCCATGGCATCGATGCGGCGTTCGCCCTGGCCAGCGGGCCGATGACGTTGCAGCAGGCCTGCGCCGATGCCGCGCAACTGTTGCAGGCCAGGGCATGCGATGTGGCGCGGTTGTGGCGCTGCGCAAAGCAGGTTTGACTTGTAGGAGATCACCCAGCCCTACGGGCTGCGCTGTCGCGCAGGGAACAGTGCCAGCAGCCGCGCCGCAATGCCCTGTAGGAGCGGGCTTGCCCCGCGACCACCGGCGCAGCCGGTGCCATACACCGCGTTGCCTGCTTCGCGGGACAAGCCCGCTCCTACAGAAATACCATTTGAATCAGATAGTTACGATTTGTTCCGTAGGAGCGGGCTTGCCCCGCGAACACCGGCGAAGCCGGTGCCATGCACCGCGTTGCCTGCTTCGCGGGGCAAGCCCGCTCCTACAGAAATATGCGTTAAATCATAGCGTTATGATACGTGCTGGGCTTTGTGGGGAAGCCGGCCTGCCGGCGATGCCGCCGGAAGCGCCAGCACAAAGGCCACCAGCGCCGCCGCCACGCTGGCCAGTGGCAGGTAGCCCAAGCCCAGCCGCTCGATCACCCAGCCGCCCAGGCCACCGCCCAGCGCCGTGCCCAGGTTGAACGCCGCGATGCTCAGGCCCGAGGCCACTCCGGTGGCGTGGGGCGCCATCTGCTTGGCAAGGCCGATCAGGCGCAGGGTCGACAAGGTAACGATGGCGAAGAACAGCGCCCCCAGTAAGCCGATCAGGGCGACCACTGCCCAAGGCGTTTCCCGGCCCACGTAAAGCAGGGCCAGGTTGGCCGCAAGCCCCGCCAGCGCTACCTGAAGGCAACGCCCTGCCTCGAAGCGGTCTGCGCCAAGCCCGCCAAGCAGGTTGCCGAGCAGGGTGGCTGCGCCGAACATCAGCATCGCCAGGCTCAGCAAATGCACGCTGCCTTGGGTAACCTCCAGCAGGAACGGCGACACGTAGGTCAGAAACGAAAAGGTCGCCACGCTGACCAGCATGGCGATAGCCGCAGCCGCCAGGACGGGCCGCCGCATCAGCGCGGCAAGGCCCGCCATGCGCCCACCGGCGGGTACTCGCGGCGCCGCCTCGCTCGGCATCAGGCGCCACAGCCCCAGCAGGCTGAACAGGCCAAGCACGCCGAGGGCGACGAAGATCGCCCGCCACGACCACAGGCTGCCCAGCAGCGTGCCGGCCGGTACGCCCAGCGCCAGGGCCAGGGTCAAACCGAGCCACACCAATGACAGGGCGCGGCCTGCACGCGCAGCATCGACCCGCTTGACCGCCACATCCGCCGCTACCGCCATGAACACGCCGTGGGCCAGGCCAATCACGAAACGCACCAGGTTCACGGCCCACAACGGCTCGATCCAGGCGAACGCCAGGCTGCCGGCGGCCAGCACCGCCAAGGTCAGCAGCAGGCTGCTGCGCTCACGCCAGCCCAGCAGCACAGCTGTCAGCAGGGGCGCGCCGATGGCGGCGCCCAGGGCATAGGCGGCGATCGCCGAGCCCACCGCGGTGGTAGAAAGGCCGAGGTCGTCGGCCATGGCCGACACCAGGCCAGCGACCACGAACTCCGACAGGCCGAAGGTGAAGGTACACAGGGAAAACACATAGATGACGATAGGCATGGTGGCTACTGATTCTTCCGTGATCGTAGGGTTCAAGGGTGCTGTTGCCAGTTGCTGGCATCCAGGCTGACGCGCAAGGCCAATTCCATGGCCTGGTCGGCGTTCAACCGTGGGTCGACCTGGCTCAGGTAGCGCCGGCCAAGGTCGGCTGGCTGCAACCCGGCTGCGCCGCCCAGGCATTCGGTGACCGCATCACCGGTGGCTTCCAGGTGCAATCCACCGAGGGTCGAGCCGTGGCGGGCATGCACCGCAAAGGCAGCGGCGATTTCCGCAAGAATGTCGTCAAACGCTCGGGTTTTGGTGCCGCAGGGCAGGGTACGGGTGTTGCCATGCATAGGGTCGCACAGCCATAGCACCTTGGCGCCGTGCAGCTTGACGGTATCGATCAGTGCGCCAAGGCGTTGGTGCAAGCGCGGGCCCATGCGGTGGATCAGGGTCAGGCGGCCCGGTTCGTTGTGCGGGTTGAGCCGTTCAAGCAGCTGCAGCAGCTGCGTGGTGTCGGTGTCGGGGCCGACTTTTACGGCCAACGGGTTGGCCAGGCCGCGCAAGTATTCGACGTGGGCGCCGTCGGGTTGGGCCGTGCGCAAACCGATCCAGGGCAGGTGGGTTGCAAGGTTGAACCAGCGGCCATCGGCGTGCTGGCGGGTCAGTGCCCGTTCGTATTCGAGCAGCAAGGCTTCGTGGGAAACGTACAGCTCGCGGTACAAAAATTCCCCTGGCTGGGAACTGGCCAGGGTGCGCATGAAGCGCAGCGTGCCGTGCACCTCGTCCAGCAGGGCGCGCAGGCGTGGCGCATCCGCCGCCTGGTCGAGCCAGCCCAGTGACCATTGCCCGGCCTGCAGCAGGTTGTCGATGCCGGCTTTGTGCAGGGCCTGCAGGTGCTTGAGGGTGAGGGCCGAATGCGCGTGGGCCTGCAGCATGCGCTGGGGGTCGGCACGCCGGGCATCGGCGCTGAAAGCGGCATGGTTGACGATATCACCGCGGTACGCCGGCAGGCTCACACCGTTGCGCTGGTCCATATCACTGGACCGTGGTTTGGCATATTGCCCGGCCAGGCGGCCGATTTGCACGACGGGCAACTGCAGGCCATGCATCAGCACCTGGCTCATCTGCTGCAGCAACGCCACTTGCCGGGTAGTGCGCACCAGGGTGTTGTCGGCGAAGCGCTCGGCGCAATCGCCCATCTGCAGCACGAAGCGCCGCCCCTGCTGGGCTTCGGCGAGCAGGCAGCGCAGTTGCAGGATGCGTTCGGCACCTACCAGTGCCGGTTGTTGCCCAAGCGTGTCGAGCACTTGGCGTACGGCGGCCGGGTCATCGTAGGCCGGTTGCTGAAGGGCCGGGCAGCCACGCCACGAATCAATGGCCCAGGTGGCCTGGGCAAACGGCACGGCAGCGGAAGGGGGCAGCATGGTGTGTCACTCCTGAGAGGGTCATCGCTCGTTCTGGCCGAGGAGCAGGTGAGGGCGATAGTGCGCAGGGCGAACACGGCTTGGGAAATACCAAATATATCTTTGTCTGATATGTCACCGAAAATTGGGAACGATTCCTCAGTTCTGGGCAGAATAGGCTTACTGAGCGGTGCGTATTTGTCCGTTTCAAGGGGTGATTAATACCTTGTGACTCTCACCGCTGGTTGCAAATTAGTATTTTACTTGGCCCCGTCGCTCGCCAATTCTCTGCCCTGTTTATTCGAGAGGGCGAGTCGATGTTAGTTCACAGCGACCAGGATTACGGCGTGCTGAAAGACGCGGAACGCGAGCTTCAGCTGCACGTGGGGCACATCCCCGACGCCGCATTTTATGAACGCAAGTTGCAAGCTGTATGGATGCGAGCACAACAGAGCGCCCACTACAGTGATATTGGCCAATACAGCTTTGATGCATTCAGGGCATTGCCGCCGACGGCAAAGTCGCTGCTCAAGCGCGAGCCATTGAAGTTCTGCACCGTGGAACTGGGCGATGCTGCCAAGTACTACGCCACCACCGGCACCACAGGTGAACCAACGCCCACCCCGCGCTTGAAAGAGGACATCATCTGGAACGCCGTGAGCGTTGCCAGCCATTGGCGTTCGGTATTGCGCCCCGGTGCGCGGGTGGCCAACCTGATGCCATCGGACATCGTGCCGGTCGGCGACCTGATTGCCAACGTGTGCGAGTACCTGGACGTGTCCCATGTGCGGTTGTACCCGTTCACCACGGGTATCACCGACTGGGAGCGCGTGTGCAAGACCTTCGACACCTACCGCCCGACCGTGCTGTTCATCGCCCCGGGGGTACTGGTGCAACTGACCCGCTATTTGAAGCAGCGCGAGCTGTTGCAGGTGTTCGCCGCGTCGGTGCGCTCGATCATGCTGCTGGGCGAAGTCAACACCCGGCCGTTTCGTGAGCGGCTGGCGCGTTGGTGGCAATGTGAGGTATTCGATGCCAGTTACGGCAGCACCGAAACCGGCACCCTTGCGGCAGTGGGGGACGACCAGCAGATGCGCCTGGCCACGGCGACCAACTATTTCGAACTGCTGCTGCCCGACGGCAGCCTGGTCACCCCGGCCGAAGGCCTGACCGGGCGCCTCGTAGTCACCCCTCTGAACCTGCACGCACGGCCCTTGCTGCGCCTGGACACCGGCGACAGCGTGACCATCACCGCACCTTGGGACCCCGGGCGCGCCAGCCCGAGCCTGCTGATCAATGGCCGCGACAGCGACAGCATCGTGGTGGCCGGGGTCGACCTGGAAATCCGTGCGGTCGAGGAGGTGGTGTATGGCACCTGCGACGCCACCGGGTATGTCATCGAGGTGGATCGGCAAAGCGACAGTGCGGCGCTGATTCTGGAACGTGACGTCAACTGGGACAGCAGCCAGGAGGAGCACTTGCTGGCGCGCCTGCTGGAACGCTCCGAGCAGCACATGGGCCTGCGCTGGAGCCGGGTGTTGTTCGTCAACAACCTGTCGGCGCTGAACAAGAGTGGCGCTTCGCAAAAGAGCTGGAAGAAGACCAACCTGCGTTTCGTGGGAGGCCAGCCATGACGGCGCCGCGTTTTCCCGGCGGCCAAGGCCTGGGCAATGGCCAGCCAGACCTGTGGTGCACCTATGCCGCGATCCGCAGCCTGGCTTGGGTCGAGCGCCTGGACGGTGCCGACGCCCCGGCCTTGCAGGCGTACATCCAGTCGCGACGCAACCGCGACGGTGGCTTTGCCTGGAGCAAGGGCATGCCATCGGATGCCTGGGCCACGTTCTATTGCACCGAAACGCTCCACGACCTGGGCGTGGCGGTCGAGCGCCGCGAAGACACCGCCGAGTGGATCCACACCCTGTTCGACGGTGACGCCTATGCCATGTGCCCGGGCCAGACCGCCGACGTCTGGGCCAGCCACTATGCGC
The DNA here is from genome assembly GCF_011752535.1 of Pantoea sp. Tr-811. Taxonomy (NCBI): domain Bacteria; kingdom Pseudomonadati; phylum Pseudomonadota; class Gammaproteobacteria; order Enterobacterales; family Erwiniaceae; genus Pantoea; species Pantoea sp. Tr-811. The sequence goes on along the minus strand of NZ_VWXJ01000027.1, from coordinate 23,000 downwards.
TGCGCACCTTGATCGAGGTGTGCCAGGGCCGGGTGCGGGCTGCCGAGCCGTTGTACACCTGGCTCGACGGTTTGCAATGTGCCAACGGCGGGTTGAGCTGGTCTGCCGACTTCGCCCGGCGCGACCTGGCCGATACCCGTGCCTGTTTCTACGGCGTGATGGCGGCCCGCGCCTTGGCCCGCCAGGGTTTGCCGGCACCGCGCTGGGATGTGCCACGCCTGGTTGGCTGGCTGCAAGCGCAGCAGCAGGATTGCGGCGGTTTCCGTTTCAGCGAAGCGGCGGATGTACCGTGCCTGTGGGCGACCTATCGCGCCACCGCCAGCCTTGCGGCCTTGCAGGCGCAACCGTTGCAGCGCAGCCGCTGCGTGGCATGGATCGACGGCCTGCGCGGCCCGACCGGCGCCTTCGTGCGCTGGGCCGGTTATGACGGTGAGGATGTGTGGGCGGCGTTCTGTGCCGTGGGCTCGCTCAAGGCCCTGGGTGAGCCGGTCGCGCACCTGGCAGACAAGGTGGCCGCCTATATCGCCACCCTGGCGATGCCCCAGGGTGGCTACACCTACCGCCGTGCCGACAGCGCCGCCGATGTGCTGAGCAGCGCCGCTGCCGTGTTGGGCGGGGCGCTGACGGCGGCGCAACAGGCCGCGGCGCTGGGCTGGATCGAAGGCTGCCAGATGCCCAACGAGCCGGGCATCATGTACATGCCGGGCCGTGGCGCAGAAGTGCGCTGCACCAACTGGGGCCTGGCGGCCGGTGCGTTCGCTGGGCAGCCGCGGCCGCGCCGGGCGATCGGCCAATGGCTGGCGTCGTTGCAGAACCCCGACGGTGGTTTCGGTTTCTGGGAAGGGCGCGGCTCGGACATGGTGTCCACCGCCTCGGCGGTGTCGATCCTGCGCCAGTTGGGCGACGCCAGCGGTGTCGACCTCAAGGCCCTGGAAGGCTATGTCTCAAGCTGCCGACAAGCACAGGGTTACGCCTCGTTCCCGGGGGGCGACAGCTCACTGCGCGCCGGCCTGCAGGCCCTGAGTTGCCTGGCCCATGTGGGCCATGACGTGCGCGAAGCCGCCGCCCAGCTACTGGCCGCGCACAAGGTGCGCCAGGGCGGTTTTGCCAACCAGGGGCAACGCATTCCCGATTTGCTCAGCACTTACCAGGCCGTGGCGCTGGCCAGCGACCTCGGCTTGCCGGTGGACCTGGCGCACCTGGGCGTGTTCCTCGACAAGGTGCACAGCGAGGCAGGCCACGCCTGGTCGCCGCTGTTCCTGCAAGGGGTAGACGCGCTGTCAGCCTGCCTGGGGCGCCTGCTGCAGGCGTTCGCCAGCGGCCAGCGCCAGCAGTTGCCCAGCCTGCAGCTGTCGTAAGGAGGCCCCATGCCAACCCTCACCGTTTCCTGCGCACCGCTGCAACCCCTGGACCGCAAGCGCCTGGCCTTGGCCTTTACCCGCCAGCTCAAGGCGCTGGGCGCCGACACCGCGCACTGCATGGTGTTCTTCACGCCGCTGGCCCAGGGCTGCGTATTCAGTGCCGGCATGCCACTGCCGGTCACCGACCGCGAAGGCCTGCCCGCGCAGTTTCATGTGCGCATCAACGTGGCGGCCAGCCGCGACCGGCTGGCCCATGAAAGCCTGGCCAGCGGGCTTACCCAGTGCCTGCGCACGCAATTCCCGCAGGCCTTCATCTACCTGCAATTCGACCCGATTCTGCCCGAGCACGTGTACTTCAGTGCCGGTGCGGACTTGATCAACGCTGCCAACCCACAAGGAATGACCGGCTCGTGAGCGACCTCAACATTGAACACCGTATTCGTCAGGCCCTCGGCCAACTGCTGGGCGAGGAAGTGACCCTGATCGACAAAGACGCCAGCTTTCGGGATTTTCTCGGTGAACGTTTCGACAGCCTGATGGCCGTGGAGGTGATCACCGTAATCGAAGGCAGTTTTGGCTTTGAGGTGGATTACCTGAGCGACGATGTGCGCTTCTGGTTCGAAACCCTGGCCAAGATGGAGCGCTTCGTCACCCAGAAGCTCGAAGACCAGCTGACCCTGCAGGCCGCCGAGTGAGCGCCGAGCACTGCTTTACCACCTCAGGCTCCACCGGGGCGCCACGCCAGTGGTGGCGCAGCGTGGCGCAAATGGAGCGCGAAGCGGCGCTGATCCTGCGCCGCTGGGCGCCCGAGGTGCAGGAGATTCTGGCGTTCGCCCCGGCCAGTCACAGTTACGGGATGATCCTTGGCGAGGTCGGTGCACGGGTAATGAATGCCCGGCTGCAAGCATGCTCGCTGGAGCAGCAGCGCCTGCCGCTGCTCGATGGCCAGGGGCCGTGCGTGATCCTCGCCATCGCCAGTACCTGGCGCCTACTGCCGGCCTTGCTCGGCCGCTTGGCACCCCGGCGCCAGGTGCTGGTGCTGCACAGCGCCTCAATGCTGCCGCCAGGGGCCTTGGCCACCGTGCGCCAGCATGCCGGGCCGCAGGTGCGTTTCGTCGAGTTGCTGGGCTCCACCGAGACGGGCGCCATGGCCTACCGCGAGCTCGATGCGCGCAGCGATGCCGAACAGCCCTGGACGCTGCTCGACGATGTGGCATTGCTGTGTTTGCCAGGCCAGCCCGCTGCATTGGCCGTCAGCAGCCCGCGTATCGCCCGCGCCCAGGGCGAGGCGCGGCCAGCACCGAGCCATCATTGCGATGACCAGGTGCTGGCGCTGGACGAGCGCCGCTTCCAGTGGCTGGGCCGGGCCAGCAGCCTGATCAAGGTCAATGGCCTGCGCCTGGACCTGGCGCGCCTGGCCGGCGAGCTCAGCGCGCGCCTGGGCTGCCCGGCCCTGGCCTGCGTCGCGGTGCCCGATGCTTTGCGCGGCGAAGCTTTCGAGGTGCTGTACAGCGATGCGGCGCTGACCGAGCGCGCGGTGCTTGAAGCCTTCACCGAACTGCCCCCCGGGCACCCACGGCCGGTGGCGGTTCGCCGCCTTGCCAACCTGCCGCTATCTGCCACCGGCAAGCCCCAACCGTGGGCGGCCACCCCTGCTGTCAAGGAATACACCCATGAGCCACGCTGATACCCAAAGCACCATCACCCACTACCTCGGCCAGTGCGGCGCCGACCCCAGCATTGGCCGCGAACAGCCGGAATACCTTGGTTTGGCGCTGCGCAAGCGCCACGAGCTGCTGGAGCGTAACCCCGCACTGGCGGCGGATTGGGCCGCCCAGTACGCCCACTGGCAGGTGCACGCCGACAGCCATTACCGCTGCCTGACCAGCACCCGCCCGGCCGAAGCACCCTGGTACCGCCTGGGGGTGAAGGACACCGTCGACGTTGCCGGCCTGCCGACCCGCCTGGGCCTGCGTGCCTACCGCCATTACCCGCAGCGCAGCGCCGATGCGCTGACTTTCCTCGACCCGCGCATCGCGTTGACCGCCAAGGTTGCCACCACCGAACTGAACATCGCTTTCGGCGCTGGCTGCCGTAACCCGCATTTCCCCACCATCGACCCGTCCGGTTCCAGCACGGGCTCGGCGGTGTCGGTTGCCGCTGGGCTGTGTGATATCTCGCTGGGCACCGATGTGCTGGGTTCGGTGCGCTGGCCGGCGTCGCATTGCGGCATGGTCGGCCTGCGCATGACCCAGAAAGCCCAGAGCCTGGGTGGGGTGTTCCCGCTGTCGCCGCGCATGGATGCCCTGGGCTGGGTAACCCGCAGCGCCGATGACCTGCAGCTGTTGTTCCCGATGCTGGGCCTGGATGCGTTGCTGGGCCAGCAACAACCGTTGAAGGAGCGCTACCAGGTGGCGATCCTCGAACACGCCCTGGACCCTGGGCTGACCAGCCCGGCGATGCTCGACATGCTCGGCCAGGCGCGTGGTGCACTGGCTGAACTGGGCATGGCCCCGAGCGAGGTGCGCATGCCTGAGCTGTGGGCGTGCCGTGGCGATGCCTGGCAGCTGTGCGCCCGCGACGCCTGGCTGGCCTCGGCCGCCTGGATGCGCCGGTTCGACTGCGAGCTGCACTGGTCGACATTGAGCGCCCTGGGCGTGGGCGAGGGCGTCAGTGACGCCGAGTACCAGCGCATTCAGCAGCGTATGGACAGCGTGCGCGCCGGCATCGACGCCTGGTTCGATGACGCCGGGGTGGACTTCGTGGTGTTCCCCATGGACCCCAACCGGCCGTTCGACCGCCGCAACCCGCAGCCGGGTGACTCGACCATCCCGTCACCTGCCGATGAAGGCTATTCGCAGAAAATCAGCTTCACCCCGTTGGCCAGTTTCAGCGGCTTGCCGGCAATCACCGTGCCGATCTGCTTGAGCAGCGACGGCAAGGCGCCACTGGCCGTGCAGGTGATGGGCCGCCGCGACAGCGAGCATCAGCTGCTGGACATCGCCCGCCGCCTGCAGGGTGTGACCGGCCTGCTGCCGACCCGTCGCTTGCACGTATAAGGAGCCAACCATGTGTGGAATTACAGGCTGGGTGGACTACACCCGTGACCTTGGCCAAGCGGGCGCGGCCCTGGCGGCCATGACCGACACCCTGGCCCTGCGCGGGCCGGATGCCGCCGGCGCCTGGCAGCACCGCCATGCGCTGCTGGGCCATCGCCGCCTGGCGATCATCGACCTGGCCGGCGGCGTGCAGCCGATGACATTCCGTTGCCCTGGCGGCGAGGAGGTGACGCTGGTGTACACCGGCGAAGTCTACAACCACGATGCCCTGCGCGAGCGCCTGCGCCAGGCCGGGCATGCGTTTCAAACCCGCAGCGACACCGAAGTGGTGCTGCACGCCTACCTGGAATGGGGCGAGCAGTGCACCGAGCACTTGAGTGGCATGTTCGCCTTTGCCGTGTTCGATGGGCGCGACGGCCATTTCCTGATGGTGCGCGACCGCCTGGGGGTCAAGCCGCTGTACTACGCGCGCCATCAGCAGGGCTTGCTGTTCGGTTCGGAGATCAAGGCGATTCTGGCCCACCCGGAATTCACCCGGGCGCTGGACGTGGTCGGCCTGGTGGATGCCCTGAGCCTGTCGCGGGGCACCACGCGCACCGCCTTGCGCGGCATCAGCGAACTGCCGCCTGGGCACCGGTTGTCGTGGCGCCCCAGCGGCCTGCCGAAAGTCAGCCGTTACTGGCAACTGCAACGGCGCGCGCACCTGGACGACGAGGCCACGACCGTGGCGCGTACCCGCGAGCTGCTGGGCAACGCGCTGGGCGAGCAGCTGTACGCCGATGTGCCGGTGTGCGCCTTGCTGTCCGGCGGGCTGGATTCGACCATCCTCACCGCCATGGCCCAACAGCGGCTGCACGCGGAGCAGGGCGGCACGGTCAATTCCTTCTCGGTGGACTTCGTTGGCCAGGCCGAGCAGTTCCAGGCCGATGCGTTTCGCCCTGAGCGCGACCAGCCCTATGCGCTGGCGGCCGCCGACTACATTGGCAGCCGCCACCAGACCATCCTGATCGACAACCGCGAGCTGGTGGCGGACCCTGCGCGCCTGGCGGTGTACCGGGCCAATGACTCGGCCGCCACCTTCGGCGATGTCGATACCTCGCTGTACCTGCTGTTCAAGGCCATCCGCGCGCATTCAACGGTGGCCATTTCCGGCGAGGCGGCGGACGAGGTGTTCGGCGGCTACGCCTGGTTCCGTGACCCGCAGGCCATCGCCGCGCAGCGCTTCCCATGGTTGTCGCGCATGCAGCTGCTGCAGCCCGAGCTGATCAACCCTGAGTTCAACTGCCTGTACGATTTCGCCCAGCACCAGGACAACTGCTACCACCAGGCCCTGGACAGCGTCGAGCATCTGCCTGGCGACAGCCCGCAGGAGCGGCGCATGCGCGAGGTGAGCCACATGCACCTGCAGCGCTGGTTGCCGATTCTGCTCGACCGCAAGGACCGCCTGAGCATGGCCGCCAGCCTGGAAGTGCGGGTGCCGTTCACCGACCATGCGCTGGTGGAGTACGTGTACAACGTGCCCTGGGCGCTCAAGGGCAAGAACGGTGAGGAGAAGTGGCTGCTCAAGCAGGCCTGTGCCGACATCCTGCCCCCGGCAGTGCTGCAGCGGCGCAAGAGCCCGTACCCGACCTCGGCCAACCTTGCCTACGAGCAGTTCCTGCGCGAGCGTGCCCGACGGCTGCTGGCCGATGGCGCAAGCCCGGTGTTCCAGGTGATCGACCGCACCCGCCTGGCCGCGGAACTGCAACAGCCCGAGGGTTACTTCAATTCGCAGTTGCGGCGCAACAACCTGGAAACCGCCCTGGCGCTGGAGGCCTGGCTTGGGGAATACCGGCTAGCGCTGTAGCTCATGGGCTTCGTTACCATCCAGGATCACCGGGTTCTGGATGGTATCGGCAAAGCGCCGCGGCGCGCCGAGGTCAAGCATGGAAATGAAGCTGCCCAGGGCCGGCGATGCGTTCTGCAGGTTCCAGTTCATGTACAGCCCCATGGTTGGAGTGGGCTGGTCCTTGATGGGCCGGATCGGACGAAAGCGCACACGGTCGCGCAAAGTGGAATAGGCGATTGACTCCGGCACCAGGGCCACGCCGAAACCACAGGCCACCAGGCCGATCAGGGTGTGGATCTGCGCTGCTTCCTGGACCACCTTGGGGTAGAACCCGGCCGACTCGCACAGCGCGATCAGCTGGCTGTGGTAGCCGCTGCCCAGCGCTTGCGGGGTGAAGACGAAATCCTCCTCGGCAAAATCACGCAGGTCGACCACCTGCTGCTGCGCCCTGGGGTGGTTGCTTGGCAGGGCCATGACGATCTGTTCGTTGAGCAACAGGCGCGATTCGATGACATCGGGCGGCATCGGCAGCTTGCGCATGAAACCGATGTCCGCTTCGCCGGCCATCAGCGCCTTGGCCTGGGAGGCCGACGGCATTTCACGAATGGTTAGCCGCACGTTCGGGTAGATTTCGCGGAATTTCTTCAGGGTGTTGAGCAGCGATTCGTAGTAGGCGATGGAGATGGCGGTGATGGTCAGTTTGCCGCAGATACCTTCTGACACATTGCGAGCATACTCGATGCCTTGTTCCAGCTCCTTGAGCGTGCGGTAGGCGGTTTCCAGGAACGCCATGCCGGCCGCGGTGAGCTTGACCCCGCGCTTGTTGCGCAGGAACAGGCTGAAGCCCAGTTTTTCCTCAAGGCGGCTGATCGCCTGGCTCAGCGGTGGCTGGGCCATGTGCAGGCGAATGGCTGCCTTGTGGAAATGCAGCTCCTCGGCCACGGCGATGAACTGCCTGAGCAAACGTGTCTCGATCATTCTACTTTCCTTCATCGAGTCGAACGGGGGGCCAGAAAGCGGTCTCCGGCGGTCGACCCTGCAAGGCGGCCATCATAGTGCGTGGCTTCGCGGCGACAAAGCCTCTGTGCAAAGGTTCCCTTCGGGCAGGCCGGTGATGATCGCGGCGCATCGCGCAAGGCGCTGGGCCCGTGATATTCCAGAGATATCAAAGTTGCATGCTTTTAATATTAAGTCATTGATTTTTTTATTGTTATCGTAAAAAAGGAGAATCGGAAGGGCCCTACAATGCCAACTACAGACCCATTCAAGGGCAAAGTCGCGATCGTCACCGGAGCCGCCCAAGGCCTCGGCCTGGATTACGCGATGGCCTTGGCCGAACGCGGCGCACACGTGGTGATCAGCGACCTTGGCACTGACCGTGCCGGCGAAGGGCAAGACCCGAGCGCCGCAAGAACCGCCCTGCAAACCATGCAGGCACTGGGATACAGCGTGGTCGCCCATACCGGCCAACTGGAAAACGAAGACGGCTGCCGCCAACTGGTGGAGCTGGCCGTTGAGCAGTTCGGTGCGCTGGACATCCTCATTCACAACGCCGGTTGGGTCGATTACCAGGGCATCGAAAGCCAGGAGCAGGCGTTTCTCGACCGCGCCCTGGGTATCAGCGTGCATGCCCCGGTGTGGCTGGCCAAGCACGCCTGGAAGTACCTCAAGCAATCGGCTGCCGCACGCATCGTGCTGACCACCTCGGACCGCGCCATGTACCAGCGCTATGCCCAGCCCGGCCTGGTGGCCTATTCGGCAGGCAAGATGGCCCAGGTCGGCATCATGAACGCCCTGAGCATGGAAGGCCTGGAACACGGCATCCTGGTCAACGCCATCTCGCCGGTGGCCAAGACCCGCATGTGGGGTGTGACCCAGCCACCGGAAGAACTCAAGCCCGAGTGGGTCACCCCGGGCGTGCTGTACCTGGCCAGCGCACTGTGCCGTGATACCGGCTACATCCTACGCGCCAGCAATGGCCAGTTCACCGCCACGCGCTTCAGCGAGAACAGCGGCGTCAGCTACCCGCGCGACCTGGCCCGGGTCGAAGCCTCCAGCCTGGCCGAAGTGGCCGAGCGCTGGAGCCGTATCAAGGAGTGCAGCTACGTGCCGGTAAAGGTCGCCAACACCCGCACCGACCTGGGCGAGAGCCCGGTGTGGGAGGCCCGCAGCGGCGCCCTGTATTTCGTCGATATCACCGGTGGCCGCATTCACCGGCTGCTGCCCGATGGCGAGGTGGAGCGGGTGTACGAATCGGCAGCGCGCATCGGTGCGCTGGCACTGACTGACCACGGCAACCTGATTTTCACCGAGGACGCCAGTGTGGCCATCCTCGATGTGGGGCCGGGCAAGGTGCGCCAGTATTCGATGCCGGTGCATCACCGCTCCAGCTTCCGTTTCAACGACGGAGCCTGCGACCCCCAGGGCCGTTTCGTCACTGGCCTGATGGACGAGGGGCCGAGCGGCAAGACCGGCGGGCTGTTCCGCTTCGATGCCGAACTTCATGACGAGGTGATTCACGATGGCCTGGCACTGCCCAATGGCCTGACCTGGTCAGCCGATGGCAAGACGGTGTTTTTCGTCGACTCGGTCGAGCGCGCCATCTACCGCGCCGAGTACCTGGAAGAAGGGCGCCTGGAGGAGGCCACCCTGTTTGCCGAAACGCCGGCTGAACTGGGCCGCCCGGACGGCATTGCCCTGGACCGCGAGGGTGGGCTGTGGGTGTGCCAGTTCAATGGCAGCTGCCTGCTGCGCTATGACCGTGACGGGCACCTGACCGACCAGGTGGTGATGCCCGTACCGCGCCCCACCAGTTGCTGCTTTGGCGGCGCGAACCTCGACACGCTGTACATCACCACGGCGCGCGTCGGCATGAGCCCGACCGAACTGCGGCACTTCCCGGATGCCGGCGACCTGTACAGCATCCGCCCGGAAGTGGGTGGCATCGCCCGGCACACCTTCACGGAATGAGGTGTTGCCCTGGGCTGGCCGGTAACACGGCCAGCTCGCCGAAGCGCTGCGCCGCATCGATGTAGCGCAGCGCCGACTTGGCGTCCTTCCAGCCCACATAGCTCATCAGCGATTTCAATTCCCAGCCGTTGGCCGTGGCCCAGGTGGCGAAGCCGCGGCGCAGGGAGTGGCCGGTGTACAGCGCCGCTGGCACGCCTGCGCGTTCGAGCATGCGCCGCAACAGGCCAACCAGGCTGTTGCTGTTGAGCGGCGTGTCGCTGAGGTTGCCCCAGCGGTCGAGTTTGCGAAACACCGGGCCGTGGGCGATGCCGGCGACTTCTATCCATTGCAGGTAGGCCGTGACCGGGCACAGGGCCTTCAGCGCCGGGGTGCGGTGCTGCACGCCGATGGCTTCCCGGTCCCCTTTGCTGCGCGGCAGGAACAGGCTGATGCCAACGCCGGCCTCGGCCTGGATGTGCTCCACGCGCAGACGCGCCAGTTCGTCGCCGCGAAAGCCCCGCCAGAACCCCAGCAGCAACAGCGCGGCATCGCGCCGGGCACGGCGCAGGGCGGGCAGGTCATGCTGTTCACGGGCCTGGTGCGCTTCGTGGTCGAAATGCTCGATGGCCGCTTGCAGGTGTTGCAGCAACAGTGGTGCTGCTTGTTTCGGTGGGGTCGGGTGCAGGGTGCGGATACCGCGCAGCACCTGGCGCACCAACGGCGCCTTGGTGGGGTCGGGGAAGCCTTGGCTGACATGCCACTGGCTCAGTGCCGCCAGGCGTTGGCGCAGGGTACTGACGGCGTGCTGCTCGGCGTGGTCGGCCAGGTAGCGGGCGATGCTGTCGGCGGTGGCCGGCAGGAACCCGCCCCAGTGGCTTTCGAAATGCTCGATGGCGGCCTGGTAGCTGCGCCGGGTGTTGTCACGGGTAGCGGCGCGGACGTAGCGCTCGATGTCGGTCATGGTGGTGGTGCCAGGTGCTGATAGCGATACCATACCCGTTAGTGCCTGGCCTGTCCTGGCCCTATCGCGAGCTGCGCTCGTTTCCCTGGGAATCTGATTTTGTAGGAGCGGGCTTGCCCCGCGAAGCAGATACCGCGGTGCATGGCACCGGCTTTGCCGGTGTTCGCGGGGCAAGCCCGCTCCTACAGCGGTATCGTGGCGCACACAACCTCTAGCGAGGTATTGAGGCGTCCATCATGCGCCGCAACGGCGCATATTCGGCCTGGGTCACTGGCACCAGGCCGCTGGCATCTTGGGAGGCGACAAACGCCGCCAGTGCCTTGGGGTCTTCCAGCATCGCTGCACGAATACGCTGTTTCACCGCTGGGCACAGGCTGGCACTGAACACATAGGGGTCGTAGTAAATAGGTTGCGAGCGCCACTGTACCTTGAGCGCGCTGGGTGCCAGGTGATGCTTGAGCAGGTAGGCATCAGCCCGCTCGCTGGCAACGAATGCCGCCTCCACGCGCCCATCGAGCAACGCTTCCAGCGCCTTGTCATGGGTGCCGGCATACACCAGCGAGGCGAAAAAGCGGGCCAACGGCGCGCCCACTTGGGCCGGGAACTCGGCACTGGGCACCAGGCTGCCCGACGTGCTGGCCGGGTCGCTCAAGGCTACCCGCTTGCCGCGCAAGGCTTCGATATCGTCGGGGCCATCGCCCCGGGTCAGTAGCAGCGCCTGGTAATGGCTGCCCGCAGGTGTAAAAGGCCCGGCGCTGAGGGTAAAGGTGGCGAAGGGCTCGATGCGTGGGTCGCGGCGCTGGGCCAGCACATAGGACGCCGGCCCCAGGCGGGCGATGTCGGCGCCTCCGGAAACGATGGCATCCACCACACTTTCATAGGACGCGGCAATCACCAGCTCCACTGGCACCCCAGCGGCCAGGCTCAGGCGCTGCAGCAGCGGTTGGTGTTCACGCACCATCTCCTCGGTGCCCTTGATCGGGATGACTGCCAGGCGCAGGCTGCGCACCGTGCAGTCGGCCATCGCGGCGTTGGCCAGCAGACTGGCCAGCAGCAGCCCCGCCAAAGTCTTCAGAGTGCGCATGGTTTTTCCTCGATGCCATTGAAGGGCGGGTACTCCAGCAACTGCGCCGGCGACAGGGGCCGGCTGAAGTGGTAGCCCTGGGCAATGTCGCAACCGGCAAGCTTCAGGCACACCACCTGCTCGCGGGTTTCGACCCCCTCGGCCACCACCTCCAACCCCAGGCGCTTGGCCAGGATGATGGTCGAGGAAACGATCGGGCTGTCGTCATAGCTGTTGGACAACGGCGCGATCAGCGAGCGGTCGATCTTCAGCTTGCTCAGCGGCAGCGATTGCAGGTGGGCAAAGCCTGCATAGCCACGGCCGAAGTCGTCCAGGCTGATGCCGATGCCAGCTGCGCGCAGCCGATGCAGGTGGTCGACCGCGGTGCCTTCGGGGTCCAGGATGGTGGTTTCGGTGATTTCCAGTTCCAGGCGCTGCGGAACAATGCCGTACAACTGCAGCTTGGCCAGCAGGCGAGTACTGAAATCGGCCTGGCGCAACTGCAGCGCCGACACATTCACCGCCAGGCGTGCATCGCGGCCCTGGGTGTCCCAGCGGGCCAGCTCTTCGCAGGCCAGGCGCAGCACTTCCCAGCCCAGTTCGATGATGAAACCGCTGCGCTCGGCCAGGCCAATGAAGCGGTCAGGGTAGAGCAGGCCAAACTCCGGGTGGTCCCAGCGCACCAACGCTTCGTAGCCAAGCACGCGCTGGGTGTCGAGGCGGATTTGCGGTTGGTAGTGCAGCACGAACTGGCGTTCGGCCAGGGCCGTGCCGAACGCCTGCTCAAGGGTGAACGACTGGATATCGGCCAGGTTCAGCGATGGGTCGAAAAAGCGGTACTGGGCGCGGCCGGCTTGCTTGGCCGAATACATGGCGGCGTCGGCGCTGCGGATCAGGCTGTCGATGTCCTGGCCGTCGCGCGGGCAGATACTGACACCGACGCTGGGGCTGGTGTTGACCTCCTGGCCATCGAGGGCATAGGTGGCGGAGAGTTTCTGCACCAGGCCGCGCACCCAGCTGTTGATCTGTTCTTCGCTGCGTTCCCCGGCCAGCAATACGACGAACTCGTCACCACCAAAGCGCGAGGCTTCATCGCCGGGTTCGAGCAGGCGCTGGATGCGGCCGGCCACGGCCTGCAGCAGCAGGTCGCCGATCTTGTGCCCGAGCGAATCGTTGATCGACTTGAAGCGGTCCATGTCGATGAACAGAATGGCCATCAGCCGGCGCTTGCCGCGCTGGCGGGTGAGCGCCTGCTCGGCGACTTCGACGAACTGGCGGCGGTTGTGCAGGCCGCTGAGGTGGTCGGTGGCGGCGGCGTGGCTGCTGCGCCGGTGTTCGTCTTCAAGGCGGCCGATCAGTTGCTGATTGACCTGCTGCGCGTGCTCCAGCGCATCGAAGGCTTCCTGGCGCTTGCGCAACAGGCGCAGGGTCCAGGCGAGGCTGGCGAGGATCATCAGGGTCATGCTCAGGTTGAGCCAGAACTGGCGCGAATAGGCGAGCACGGAGGAGGCGAGGATTTCATCGTAACGCTGGCTGACCACCACACTGAAGCCCCGTTCGGCCACGCGCCGGTACAGGCTCTGGTAGGGGTCGCCGGCGGCATACTGGGTCAGCTGGCCGGCATTGCTGTCGGCCTCGGTGAGGTCTGGCTCGATGCTGTCACCGGCGACCACTACGCCGCTGGCGTTGATGCGCAGGCGCTCCTGACCGTCGTCCTGCAGCAGGCGCACCATGCCGCTGTCGCCCAGGTCGATGTGCTGGAACAACACCGCCAGGTAGCCCACGTCCAACTGCACCACCAGGATGTTGTCGATCTCGCGCCCGGGCAGGTCGGTCAATGGCAACAGGAACGGCAGGCGCCAATTAGGCATCGCGCCCGGGGCCGTGTCGGCAGGCACGCGCGGCAGGAAGGGCTTGAAGCCGTAATGGGCGACGTGCACTTTCAATTGCTGCAGCCAATCGGCAGGCAACTGGGCGGCCTCATCGCCATGGCTGGACGACAGCAACCGGCCGTGCCGGTCATACAGGCTCATGCGCTTGAAGACCGGGTCTTCGGCCAACAGGCGCGCCAGGCTCAGGCTGCCCTGGCGCAGGGCCTTCATGTCGTCCTGGGTAACCCGGCCTACGGCCTGGGCGCGGTCCACCAATTGGCGCAGGCTTTCGGCGACAATGCTGGCCAGGTTCAGGTGCTCGGCGGCCTTGGCCGTGAGCGCATCCTGGCGCGACGCGGCCTTCTGGGTCAGGTGCAGGCCCCACAGGAAGGTCAGGGTGGCGGCACACAGCATCAAGATCAACAGGCGCAAAAGGCCTGCGGAAGAGAGAGAACGGCGGATCACTGCTGGTATTCCCGACCGTGGGTGATGGCGTTGAAAATACGACAGAAAGATGACAGCCTAATGACTGGTGGCGATTTGCCTCTAAGGTTTTCCCCGGTCCGCCAGGGGCGCCTGGATGCGCGTTGTCTCTTCATCCAGATAGCTCAACAACGCCGCGACTTCCTCGTCGCCCAGGCGCATGTTGGGCATGGCCAGGCGGTTGTACTGCTCATAGAGCAGGTGGGCCAGCGGGTCGTTTTCGGCCAGCATCTGGTCTGGCTCCTTGAGCCAGCGCGTCAGCCAGCGGGCATCACGCTGGCGGGTGACGCCCAGCAGGTCAGGGCCGATGCCACGTTCGTTGCTACCCACCGAATGGCAGGACGAGCAGCGGGTACGGAAAATTTGTTCGCCGCTGCTGGGCGGGCGAATGTCCGGCGCTTGGGCGTAGTCGTTGGCCATGGCGCTGGCCTGCTTCCAGTTGTGCAGGCTATTGCCCAGGCGGTCGGCCAATATGTAGGGGCTTTCGAAAGGCGAGGCTTTCATCCAGCGGCCGGTGGCCTGGTTGCCGATGATCAGGCTCAGGTTGTGGTCCTTGGAGCGGCCGTTTTCCAGGCCCTCGATGTACAGCCCCAGGCGCCGGCGCAACTGCTCGATGTCGTCTGGCTCACCGGTGAGCAAGGTCCAGCCTGGGCCGATGCCGAACTTCTCGGCATAGCGCTTGAGGGTGGCGGGGGTGTCGTTGTACGGGTCGATGCTGATGGAATAGAGGAAGATGTCCTTGCCGACCCGGTCACCAAGAATTTTCTGCACCTGGCGCAGGCGCGCGGTTTCCACCGGGCAGGAATCGGAGCAGCCGGTGAAGATGAAGTTGATGGCGACTACCTTGTCCTTTATCAGGTCGTCGAAGAAGTGCACCTGCTGGCCATCCTGGGTGACCAGCGGGGTGTTTGGGAAGTAGTCGGCGCCCCAGGGCGTGCTGGCTTCCCGGGCGGGTGCTTGGGTGGTCGGCCAGTAATGCAAGCCGGCGGCGAACAGCAAGATTGCGAGCAGAACACGCCATGACCCAGCCATGTTGTTTACCCTCGAACAGAAGTTACTGCATACGCCGATCGTTGTAGGAGCGGGCTTGCCCCGCGAACACCGGCGAAGCCGGTGCCAGGCACCGCGTCGCCTCCTTCGCGGGGCAAGCCCGCTCCTACAGGGATACCCGATACATCCCCACGTTTACTTCACGCTGATCGGCACCGTCACGCTTTGCCCCAGGGCCGAGCGCACGGTCACCGTTGCCGGTGAAGCCGGGCCACTGCCGGTGGTGGTCACCGACAGCCGCCAGCGCGCCCCACTGGTGGCCGCACTCAAGGTGGCCGTACCCAGGTTCAGCGGCCCGCTGGTGGTGGCGGCGGTGACCGTGATGCTGTTGCCGTTGGCCACCGAGGTGGTGCCGGACAGGTCCCAGGTGTTGCGGTTGCCGCTGCGCACCTGCACGGTGGCGCTGCTGACCTGGATGTCGTCCATGGCCACGGTCTGGCTGACCGCGATGTTCACCGTGGCCGGATTCAGCGACTCGGCGCCCTTGGCATCGCGCGCGGTGTAGTTGAAGCTGGCGGTGAACGGCGTATCGACGGTGGCCGGTGGCGTGTAGGTGACGCTGGTGCCGTCGGTGCTGACCGAGCCTTGGCCGGAGTCGGGTTGGCTCAGGCCCTTGACGGTCAACGGCAGGTTGCCCTCGGGGTCGGTGTCGTTGGCCAGCACGTTGAGCGTGATCGGCTTGCCGGCAGTGGTGGCGGCGCTGTCGTTGTTGGCCACAGGCGGTTTGTTGGCCGGGTCTTGCCCGCTGTTGCTGCTGGCGGTGCGGAAGGTCGGCAGGCCTACCGACGCCATGTACTCCACGCCATCCCAACCCGGCAGCGGGGTTGGCATCACCTGGAACTGCCCGGGGTGCTCGATGTCCCAGCGCAGCAGCATCGAGGAGTCCTCATGCTGGGTGTTGTGGCAGTGTTCCATGTAGGTGCCGGCGAACTCACGGAAACGGATGGCCATTTCCACTTCCTGGGAAGAGTCGGCGTCCGGGCCAATGCGGTAGACGTCCTTGCGCGCCCATTTTTCCCATTCCGGCGGTGCCTTGCCGTCCCGGCTGAGAATCACGCCTTCCTCGAAGTGCACATGCACCGGGTGGCTCCAGCCGTTGCCGCCGTTGCGGATTTTCCACACTTCCAGGGTGCCGTCGCCGCTGAAGCCGCCTTGAGTCGCTTCGCTGGCCAGCTGCGGCGCCGCGCTGATGCGGCGTGGGTCCATGCTGTAGCCGAAACCGCCGTCGGTCTTGATGGTCCAGGGGGTGCTGTCGGTGCCATCGGAGCGGCCGAAGACGAACTCACGGTGGCGGGCCTTGTTGATTTTGTCCTTGTCGGTGGCGGCGGTGCGGTCGATGGTCAGCGGGATCATCTTCAGGCCTTCGGCCTTGCCAGGCTTGGCAGGCTCGTAGGCGCTCGGGTCCATGCTCACGTCCTGGCCGCTGTAGGGCTGAACGATCAGTTGCATGAACTTGCCGACCACCGGGTCGCCCTTGTCCCACTCAGGCCCCTTGCTGGTCTGCTTGATCACGGCCTTGTACTTTTCCGACAGCACATCGGCCAGGGAAATGACCTGTTTCGGGCCTTTGCCAGTGTCGTGTTCCATGACGTTGACGAAGTACAGCTTGTCACCGACCTTGATGCCGTTCTTGGCGAAGTTGATGATGATGTCGTAGCGCTCGGCGATGCCCTGCAGCGGCAGGATACCGTTGTTGTCCTGCAGGTCGCCGTCGCCGTTGAGGTCCAGGGTGCCATCGAACGGCACGGCGTGTTCCATGATGTTGCCGTCGTTGGCGATCATGTGGAACGGCACCCGCGCGTAGGAAACGTTCGAGCCGGACGGCCCCTTGAATTCACCACCGTTGCCGGCGATTTCCCGGACCACGGCAATCTTGAAGTAACGCGACACCGAGCCATTGAGGATTCGGAAACGGTAGCTGCGTGCGCGAACCTTGAGCTTGGGCTGGTACTGCCAGTTGACCAGCACCTGGTCACCGAGGAAGCCATCGGTGTTGAACGGGTTGAACCACAGCTGCCCATTCTGATCCCAGGCCTTGTCGGCCACCACCAGGTTGACGTCGTAGTCGCGGTTGCCCCAGGCCATCCCCGAGCCGCTGGGCAAGCGCAGGTTCACGCCGTCCTGCAGGGCTTCGTTGCCGCGGTCGATGGCGCTGTAGTAGTTCATCATCACGGCGTTGCCTTTGTAGACGTTCTGCGCCGTGAAATCCATCATGTGGTCGTGGAACCAGTGGGTGCTCATGGTTTCGTGCCAGTCACCGCGAATCTTGATGCTGCCGTTGTCGCAGGTTTTCAGCCCTGGGTTGGCGTCGTTGACGAACAGGGTTTCACCGGGCGAGCAGGGGAAGGCGGCGCGAGGGTCTTCGGCACGGGTGTTGATGGTGTCGTAGCCAGCCAACTGGACCGGCCAGCGGTAGTCGTAATACTGGCCAGGGAAGAAGTAGGCGTTGGCGAAGCCATCGCTTTCGGCCGGGGAATGGCCGTTGTGCTCGTGGGTGGAAATGGTGTGCAAGCCGAAGCCTGCGTTGGCTGCCGGGTCGATCGGCAGCGCGTTGTAATGGCGCATCAGTACTGGCTGGCCGTAGCGCACCATCAGCAGCTTCACCGGGAAGGTGCCGTCGAAGGTCCACAGCGACTTGTGGTTCTGCAGCGGCATGTTCGGGTGGAAGCGGGTGTCGATGCCCTTGGTGGTGCCCAGCGTGGTGGGAATGTCCGAGGTTTGGTAATACAGGCCGCCTGGGCCGAACTCACCCACGGCGTAGTTGTGCAACTGCTTGCGGTCGCGCAAGCCCTGGTTGATGCGGGCGCCGGCCTGCGCGGTCTTGAAGGCGGCCTGGGGGTAGAACTCGTTCCAGCGTTGGTGCGCCCAGCCTTTTCCTGGTGGCCGGCCTTCGGCAGGCGAACCCACCGAGTTGCGGTTCAGGAACAGCTCGATCTGCGCCTTCCACGGGTTGCGGTCCAGGGTGTTGGCGTAGGGCGTGGGGAACGGGTACAGCCCCGGTTGCTTGAGGAAAGCTTCCAGCGCGTTGCCGTTGGGGCTGCTGCGGGCAACCACGTCCGGGTCCTGTGCGGGGGCCGCGCCCAGGGTGGGCGGCGGGAAGGCCAGGGCGGGTGGCGGCAGCGTTGGGTCGAGTTTTTCCGGGCCGAACTCTTCGAACAGCAGCAACTGTTGGGTGAAGGGTTGCGCACCGAACAGCGGGCTTGGCTTGCCATTGGTGGGGTAGTTGCGCGACGTCTGCAGCGACGGCGGCAGCACGTTGTCGACCCGGTTGGTCGAACGGTCGCCGTACACGCCGTCCTTGAGTTCCAGCGACCCTTCGTTGGCTTCGGGCAGGTTGAACAGGTTCAACAGGGCCGGACCAGGGTCCGCTGGCTGGTCATCGAAATGCGAAGGGTCCGTCGGCGATGGCGGGCTGACGTCATCGAGGGATGAGGCGCCGGCCGTCAGCAGCCCGAAGCTGAGCATCAGCGCGGTTACCGCCGAGAGTTGGAATGCAGGTCGTTTGGAGTGAATCATGGCAGGTGTTTTCATTGCCTGGTGCCTCGCTCGCGGCTAAATAGCTATGAGCCATCAATGGCCTCTGGACAAAGGGGCCGGAGCAACAGTTGTGCCAACAACTATTTCAGTAATGCTTTGTCAAACAAAACCTTGGAATTCCTGATGCGCGCTAAAGAACGGGGTGTCAAGCAATGGGGACTTTTCCCCGCAAGCGGGTCAACGATGGCCCAGGAACGGTGATGCAGCAGGTGACAACGGCGGTTCAGGCCTGTATACCTGTTGCCACCAAGGGGAGCCCGGCAACGGGCTGAGAAACCGCTGGCAACTGCAGCGCGGTGACCCTTCGAACCTGATCCGGATCATGCCGGCGAAGGGATGGGACTGCCGACCTGCCTTTTTGCCGGCCTCATTGCGAGGCCGCTCCATGCCCAGCTGCAACGGTCTCGCTGCCACCTTGTACAGGACAGCACCATGACCGAACGCTTCAGCCAAACCCTGCGCCAGCAGAACCTGCCGACCTGGTCCGCCGCCGTCGGCCACCGCTTCGTGAACGAGCTGTGCGCGGGCACCATCGCCGACCCGGTCATGGTGCGTTACCTGGTTCAGGACCACCGTTTCCTCGACAGCTTCCTGACCCTGCTCGGCGCCGCCATCGCTACCGCCGACACCTTCGAGGCACGCCTGCGTTTCGGCCGTTTCGCCGGCATGATCAGCAGTGACGAGAACACCTATTTCCTGCGTGCCTTCGAAGCCCTCGACGTAAGCCCTGCGCAGCGCAGCGAGCCCGCCGACACCGCGCCTACTGCAGGTTTCAAGGCAATCATGCGCGAGGCTGCGGCCACCCGGTCCTATGCCGCGGCGCTGGCGGTGCTGAACGTCGCCGAAGGCCTGTACCTCGACTGGGCGGTGAAGGCGCCGAAACCCTACCCTGAGCATTTCCTGTACGCGGAGTGGATCACCCTGCACGACAACCCGGCCTTCAACGATTTCGTGGCCTTCCTGCAGGCTGAACTCGACCGCGTCGGCCCCCAGGAAGCGGCACTGGCCAGTGATTTCTACGCCCGTACCGTGGCGCTGGAACTGGCGTTCTTCGACGCCGTCTACGCCGAGGAGGCTTGAGCATGGATATCTTCGACCGCCTCAAGGCCGCTACCGCCGGGCAGTGGTCCAGCTACGTGGACCACGCCTTCGTCCGCCAGATGGGTGAGGGCACGCTGCCTGAAGCTGCGTTTCGCACGTACCTGGTTCAGGACTACCTGTTTCTGATCCAGTTCGCCCGCGCCTGGGCCCTGGCCGCCTACAAGAGCCGCCTGCCGGCCGACATCCGCGCCGCCCAGGCCGGGTTGGCGGCGATTCTCGACGAAACCGAACTGCACTTGCGCCTGTGCGCCCGCTGGGGCTTGTCCCAGGCAGACATCGAGGCTGCGCCGGAGCACCAGGCGACGGTGGCCTACACCCGTTATGTGCTCGACTGCGGCGCAGCGGGCGACCTGCTCGAACTGCATGCGGCGCTGGCACCTTGCGTGATCGGCTACGCGGAAATCGGCCGGGCATTGGCCCAGCAAATTGGCGACCTGAGCAGCCACCCGTACCGGGAATGGATTGGTGAATACGCGGGCGAGGGGTACCAAGGCGTGGCGGCGGCAGCACGCAAACACCTGGATGAACTGGCGGCGCGGAGCATGACCGAGCAGCGCTTCGTGGAGCTGGCGGGGGTCTTTGGCCAGGCTTCGCGGTTGGAAGCGGACTTCTGGCAAATGGGGCTGGACAGCCTGAACTGACGCCGCGTGGGGCGCCTTGGTTGAGCGGGCGCCTCAGTTCAAGGTGCTGCGGTTAGTGTGCCAGTAAGCGGAGCACAGGTAGCGAATGGCGACCTTGTCGGTGCTGGACAGCTCGCGGAACTGCTCCACCAGGCGGGCTTCCTCACGGGTCAGGTGGTGGCATTTCGGGAAGTAGCGTTGCTGCAGGGCGCTGAGTACTTGCAGGGTGCGATACAGGAAGGAATCTTGGTTCATGTAGGGCTCGCTTGAGTATCATGCAGGCCGCTGGATGCGGGCTTTGTAGACGTTTTACTGGCTGACGGCGGCGGGGGCAAGGCATGGTGATGGCCATGTACAATTTTGCTGATTCAGGGCAAGGAAATCGCAGGTTTTGCTGTCGGTTTATTGCCCTGAGTGGCAGCGATTGATCTGGGGCTGGTAGGTCAGTCGATCAGCCAGCCGTGCTCGCCTTCGGTGATGGTTCCGCCGTGGCTGGTTTGGCTGCCTTCAATGGCAGCGGGCTGGCCTTCGATGATGGTGCAGGCAGCGCCGGTTTCGATTACAGCACCGCAACTGATCCGGTCGCCGACACGGGCGATGGGCCTGCCGTCGACGAAGGCTGCGCTGGCGCCGGTTTCGACCTTGCCCTCACCATGGAGTGGGCAGCTATGGCGATGGCCTACGAGTGCGATGGGGGTCATTTGCGTTTCCTCTGGGTGGTTTGTGCGGGGGCGGTTTCGAATGCCTCTGGTGGAGGCGGTGCTGCGCGGACGTTGAATAGGCGGCAGATGACGTACCAGCAGATGGCCAGGGACAGGTTGTAGGGGAAGAGCACGGCCCAGAAAGGCAGTTGCCAGTTTTTCTTGCCTTGCAGTTCTCCGGGTTCACCGGTTCGCCAAGGGGCGTAGTGGCGCCAGGCTTGGGCTGGGGTCAGGCAGATGGCGTGCAGGGGGATGTGCCACCAGTTGGGTTCGCCTGGTGGGGGAAGTTTGTTGGGGCCGTGATCCATGAAATGGCGCAGGTATTCCCAAACTTCGGCGACGTATTTTACGTCTGGCTCGGTGGGTTCGTTGCTGTCGATCCAGAGGCATTCTTTCAATTGCAAACCACCCTGTGCTCCGCAGGGACCGAATGCCAGGGCATACTGGGTGCTGAAAGATACGCCACCAAACTCGGTGCGTTTGAATAGACCGCCTCTGACAGTGTCCCAGTCGAAAGATATGAGCGTTCTGTTTCGCCGATAGTGGATTTTTTTTGAAGTGCGATTCAAGTAGAAGGCTGATAAGTTTTTTATGAGATATATTCTGTAGGCGAGGAAGGGCGTGAACAGGAAAGGTAATAGGGTGTCGAGGATAAGTAACTCCCTGTCTCGACTTAGTGTTTGCTCAAGGCCGGCGTGGAAGAATTCCGAGTAGATGGATAGTATTAATGCAGCGGACATGGCAGTGTAAAGCTTGCCCATAAATACAGAGTCTATCACCCACGGGTTGTGCAATTCCAAGGCTGTAGGCGAAATGCTTGTTACTTGGCCCCCTATGCGGGGTGCAGCGGCAGTATTTTGAGCGGGATTAAAAAGCCAGACTACTGACATTGCTTACCTCTCAAGCTTGAATGTGATAGTTGAGTGAGCTCGGTCGTAGAGGCCTTGATTTGGAGAGTATTTGATGAAAAGGCTTGCCGAATTTCCGTGCATTATTTCAATTTTGAAGTTGAGTACGAGTCCGAGCGCCGTAATATAACAGTCGGGGCTGAAGGGTGTTTCAATGGCGTGTTGGTCTCTATCGCAAATGCTGAGGGATCCAAACCATTCACTTTCTCCAACAATGAACTCCTTTAGCAGTACAGTGAACTCTGCACTCGGCTTTGGAGGGCGGGCGTCTGTATGGGCTAAAGTGACCCAGAGTGCTGGGGACCACGCGTTATTCTGTTTCCACTCGCTGGACAAACTGCCGAGTTGTAAGGCCTTGGCTTGCTCGGTTTCCAGGAGTACTGGTTGGTAGTATGAGGTTTGCCATTCAATGACCTCGTCTGTGACGGAAGGGAAGGCTGGTAGCTTCCCTGTTGGATCTAGGCTTATGTTGTCTCGTAATTCCCCATCATTAGATTTCGTTCCAAAAATACATCTTGCGGCCCACAGTTCAAGCGGTGTATGCAGTCTCTCACTTGCTTTGGCATGTAGGTGCACTCCTCCAGCTAAGATGGCGCCCCCAAGAAGTACTACCCCTGCAGCTGCCCAGCCAGCGAAGGGGATTGCACCGATAGACCCGGTAATTGCTAGGCTGCCCTCCAGAATAAGCACCGATCCTAAGGCAACAGTGATCCCGCCCCAGCGAGTATACTTTGACGCGATAGCGTCACCATTTTTTTCTTGGCGCTTTGACTTTTCACGATCAGCATATAATCCTAAAAGGATGGCGGGATATCCGGAAAGGCGTGCGAAAAGTTTGCTTTCGAGGAGTTTCGTGAAAGCATTTCCGAACGCCACTCCGGGCTGCGATGAACTCAGCCTGAACCGTAGAATGCTCTGCGTTGCGCGAGCACTTAACGCTGCCGCTGCCGCGGCGCCGATAACACCAAAGATCGACGCAGCAAACCCCAGGGTGTATTCCGGTGCATTGCTCTTCTGCAAACTGTTGTAAGCCGCTTTTAGTGCAATGACATTGAACCACAGCATCCCAACATTCAAACCTGTTCCCGTACCTGACGTTAGTAACCCCATCAACTTCGGCTTTACCCGCGCAGTCGTGGTCAGTTCCAGCGCCACCGTCCGGCTGCCCGTGATGCGCAGTGCCTTCATTTCCTCCACCTGCGCCATCCCGCTTTTCAGGTACTTATCGACCTCCTGGCTAAAGGGGTTTTCCCGGATCAGCGTATCGGTGACGGCGTACCGCGCCGCCAGCAGCCCCAACGCCTTCTCGGCATTGGCCTCGCTGGCGGCGGCCAGCACGTGCTGGCGCAGGCTGTTGCTGGCCGTCCAGCGGGCCTGCCCGTGCATGCGTTTGAGCACCACGGTAGTGACGGACTGGGCGGTGAGGTCGGTGATGTTGGCCAGGGCCGGGAATCGGCCGACCAGGCCTTCGATCACGTTGTCGCTGCCTCCGAGCAAGGTGCCGACCG
>NZ_VWXJ01000026.1:0-73777 GCF_011752535.1 Pantoea sp. Tr-811 | reverse complement strand
TGCGTGACGACGGCTACGGCATGATCCGCTGGAAGCAGGCCAACATGGGCTTCACCGATTTCGGCCTGGACTACGGCAACCCGGACTTCGTCAAATACGCCGAAGCCTACGGTGCCAACGGCCACCGCGTGGAAAGCGCCGAAGCCTTCCTGCCGCTGCTGGAACACTGCATCAAGACCCCAGGCGTTCACGTGATCGACTGCCCGGTCGACTACAGCGAGAACGACCGCATCCTCAACAGCGAACTGCGTGAGCGTGCGCTGGCGGTATAAGGCTTAACGGCCATTCGCGGGCAAGCCCGCTCCTACAAGGACCGTGTGCCTCTGTAGGAGCGGGCTTGCCCCGCGAACACCGGCGAAGCCGGTGCCATCCTCCCGCGTTCCCTCCCTATGCGGGCTGCGCTAGCTGCCTGATGGACAGCGATCCAGAGTCAGCATTGGCGAAGCCATTTCGCCCTACATCGACACTCGTAACATCCGCATACAACGGTGGATGACAGACCGCAATTCCTTGGGCTGTGCGAAATTGTACCGTGCGGGTACCTACTACGATGCTGTCAGCTTGATGAAATACAACCGTGATTTCAGCGGCGCTTCGGGGCTCTATCTGGCCGGAGAGTCCTTCTCCGTAGACGCCGGTTGGACAGAGCCCTGCCTTCGCACGGCCATTGATGTGGTCATCAACCTCTGCAGCCACACCTCTGCGCGTTTTCAAGGTGGCTTTGAGCTAGCGCACTACCCGCATTATCAAGTGAGGTAAGTGCAGGTAATCGAAGCGTATTTGTAGGTTGTTTCTTACATCCTGGCTTGCCTTTTCCTTCAATGCCCAGGGGAGCTTCCTGACTGTTGCTCCCCAGGCAACTCCCTTTCTACTGGCGTCCTTCCACAACAACCAAAACCAAGGAAGCCGCCATGCCTGCAGATTGCAACCCGGTAAGCCCCGTGCGTATCGCTGTCATCCAGTACGACCCGCAAGTGGGCCTGAAGCACACCCGTGGCAACCTGAACAAAGGGCTGCTGCTGGCCCAGCGCGCTGTCAGTGAAGGCGCCAACCTGATCGTGCTGCCCGAGTTGGCCAATACCGGATACACCTTCCACACCCGAGCCGAGGCCTATGCCCATGCCGAGCCCTTGGATGGCAGCTCCAGCCTGCAGGCCTGGGAATCGTTTGCTCGGGAGCAGCAGGTGTATCTCGCAGCGGGTTTTGCCGAGCGGGACGGGCTCAAGCTCTATGACAGCGCGGTGCTGTTTGGCCCCGAAGGCCGGCTTGGGCTTTACCGCAAGGCGCATCTGTGGAACCAGGAGAAGCTCTGGTTCACCCCAGGTAATCTGGGTTTCCCCGTGTTCGAAACCCCGATCGGCCGCATCGGCCTGATGATCTGTTGGGATATCTGGTTCCCGGAAGTGCCACGGCTGATGGCCAGCCAAGGGGCCGATATCATCTGCAGCCTGAACAACTGGGTATGGACGCCGCCGCCGCTGTTCGATGCGTCTGGGCGTTGCATGGCGTCGTACCTGACCATGACCGCTGCCCACGTCAACAACCTCTACATAGCCGCCGCCAACCGTATCGGCAGTGAGCGGGGCGGGCGCTTCCTTGGCTGTTCGCTGATTGCCGGCACCCACGGCTGGCCGATCGGCGAGGTTGCGGGTGCCGAGCAAGAGTGCATCGTCTACGCCGATGTCGACCTGAGTACCGCACGCTCAGCGCCGATCTGGAACAACCTGAACGACCTGCCGCGAGATCGTCGAACCGATCTGTACGATGCTGCGCTGGGCTATCGCCTGCATCCCGCGATGCCGCGTTGAGGAGGTTGTATGCAGCAGACACCTCCTCTCGGCCAGCACAAGCCATTGCTGACGATGCTAGTGCTCGTCGCGCTGCTGGCCGCCAGTATCGTGTTCGGCGAATGGCCTGACTATGCAAGGTTGACCGGTTCGCTGGATCAGCCATTGAGCCGGCTTCGCTGGATCGTTGGTGATATCAGCGAAGTGGCCTTCTACAAACACGAACTGCCGGCGTTGGGCATGCTGTTGGGCGCTTGCCTGGCACATTGGGCGCATGTGCAGGGGTATCGCTGGCAGGGTTTTGCCATCTGCTACGGCACTGGCCTGTGGCCCTGGTTGTTTACCAGTTCGCTGCTCGGGCTGCTACTGAGCCATGTGCTTTGGGGCTGGACACTGGCCAGTGGTACCTGGCAACCCACGTTCGTGGCGTTCGTCTCGCTGCCCGCAGCCATGGTGCTGTTGTTCGGTGGTGGTTGGCGGGTCGCCCTCAGCGGTGCATGGCTGGGAGCGGTGTTGGTAACCCCGGCCAGCCTGTGGCTGGTCAACTACCTGTGCTACCCGCTGGGGCTACCGGCGGTGGTGGGCAATGTCACTGGCATGGCGCTGGCAAGTTTGGTGGCCTTTGGACTGTGCAAACGCTTTCCTGTGTTGGTGCGTGACGGTTTGCGCCCCTGCACGGCGCAGCCCGCCAGCGCCAAGGCGGACTATGGCGTGCTGTGGGTCCTGCGTCGGGTGCTTGCCGATTTCAGCGAGGCGCCGTTCTTCGGCAATGAGTGGGCCAGCCTTGGGTTACTGCTTGGTGCGCTGCTCGCCTATGTTTTGGCACCTTCGGCCCCAGCCTACGGGTCACAGCTGTTGCTGCCCATCATCGCGGGCCAGGCGCTGGCTTCGTTGTTCGGCGTGCTGCTGTGGTTACGCCAATGGCGGATACGCGGGTGGTATCCAACCTATATTCCCATCGTGTCGATCATGCCAGCCGCGATACTCACATTGGGTGGCAGTTGGCAGGTGTTGGTTGGCAGCGCTGCGCTTGGCGCACTGTTCGCACCACCGCTGGCAGTGGCGATCAGCCAGCGGTTGCCAGGCTACATGCACGGATACATTGGCAATGTGCTGTCGATGGCCGTGTGCACAGTCGTAATTGTCTCGTTGCTGGGGCTGGTGATGGGGCGAGCGCATGAACGACAAGCACAACTTGCCTCGCCTTTCGCTCGGCTGTTTGGGGGGAACGGTCAGTATGCAGGCGGGCTTGCCTGGCCAGGGTGTGACGCCGCAGCTCGAAGGCAACGCGCTACTTGCCGGCGTGCCACAGCTCGGTACGCTTGCGCGTATCACCACCACCAGCCTGGGCCTGTTACCCAGTGCATCGCTTACCTTCCAGATCATGCTCGATGTGCTGAACTGGGCTCGGGGCGAGGTCGAGCGCGGCGCGCAAGCGGTGGTGCTGACCCAGGGCACGGATACGCTTGAAGAATCGGCTTATTTTCTCGACCTGCTTTGGCCTTTCGATGCACCGTTGGTGATGACCGGGGCCATGCGCGCGGCCAGCCAGCCCGGCCATGACGGGCCGGCCAACCTGCTCGCGGCAGTCCAGGTGGCCCTGACGGCTGAAAGCCACGGGCGTGGTGTGCTGGTGGTGCTCAACGACCAGGTTCATCTGGCCAGCCATGTCCGCAAGACGGCCAGCTTGGCCATGGCTGCTTTTGAATCGCCCGGTTGGGGCCCGGAAGGGGGCGTGGTAGAGGGGCGGGCGATGTATCGGCGTCCTCCATTACTGCGCAAGGTGTTGCCGCCGCCGCGCCGCTGCGGGCACCGTGTCGCGTTGCTCGAAGCGTGCCTGGATGCCGACGGCGCCTTGCTCCAGGCCATCCCGACGCTGGGTTACCAGGGGCTGGTGGTCAGTGGCTTTGGTGCAGGCCATGTGTCCGCCGCCTGGGCCCAGGCAATGGCGAGTATTGCCCTGGACATCCCTGTGATCGTGGCCACCCGCACCGGCAGCGGGCCGACCGCAAGTGCTAGCTATGGCTTTGCAGGTGCAGAAATCGACTTACAGAGAAAGGGCATGCACATGGCCGGCAGCCTGTGCCCACGCAAGTGCCGCCTGTTGCTGTGGTTGTTGATCGGCTTGGGCAACGAGGAGGCGCTGCCAAGCTGGCTGGCTGCACGCTAAGGAAATTGCCCGCCGAAGCGTGGCGGCGGGCTTGCTTCGAGCCGTCCTGTGCTAGGGTGCACACATCTTTGCTTTCCAGGATTTTTACCCATGCTCCCCGCGCTCAGCGAAAAAGAACTCGACCGTCTCGAAGACCTGCTGATCACCTACGGCAACGACTATTCGGTGCTCAACCTGGCCGAGCTGAACGGCTTTTTCACCGCCCTGGCCAGCTCGCCGGTGGAGGTACTGCCGGAGCAGTGGTTGCCCACCGTCGCTGGCGGCAAGGTGCCCAAGTTCAAGAAGCCCGCCCATGAAGAGGCCTACACCGCCCTGATGCTGCGCTATGCCTACCAGGTCGCCGAGCAACTGGCCGATGACCTCGACGGCTTCGAGCCGCTGTTCGAGGAAAGCGAGGCCGAGGAGGGCCCGGCGATCATCATGGAAGAATGGTGCTTTGGCTACATGCGCGGCACCCAGGTGGCGGGCTGGGAAGCACTGCCGCCGGAGCAGGACCAACTGCTCAAGGCCATCTCGCTGCATGGCCTGGAAGATAACTTCGAAGTGCTCGATGCCATGAGCTTCGATGAACTGCAGGCCTGCGTGCCCCATGTGATTGAAGCCGCCCGCGGCCTGTACCGCTACCAGAAGCAGCAGCGCCACTGACACGCATTATTTCGCCAGGCGAAATTATGGTTTCCCCGCTGCGCTGATTCTGCTTGCCGCCGAATCGGCGCAGCATGGGCTCCACCCGATACCACCCCGGTGTCACCCTGGAGCCCAGCCATGATCAAGTTCTACAACTTCCCCAAGTCCGGCCACGCCCACCGCATCGAGCTGATGCTGTCGCTGCTTGGGCTGCCCGCCGAGCAGGTGTTCGTCGACCTTGCCAAGGGTGCGCACAAGCAACCCGAATTCCTCGCCCTCAACCCCTTCGGCCAGGTGCCGGTGATCGATGACAACGGCACCGTGATCGCCGACTCCAACGCCATCCTCGTCTACCTCGCCAGTACCTACGACCCCTCCGGCCAGTGGCTGCCCCACGACCCCGTGGCGGCTGCCCGCGTGCAGCGCTGGCTGTCGGTGGCCGCCGGCCCGCTGGCGTTCGGCCCCGCGGCCGCGCGCCTGGTAACCGTGTTCGGGGCCGCATTCAATTCCGATGAAGTGATTGGCCGCGCCCACACCCTGCTCAAGGTGATCGACAGCGAATTGGCCAAGGCCGCGTTCCTGGTCGGCAGCCAACCGACCATCGCCGATGTCGCCAACTACTCGTACATCGCCCACGCACCCGAGGGCAATGTTTCGCTGGAGCCCTACCCGAACGTGCGCGCCTGGCTTGCGCGGATCGAGGCGCTGCCCGGTTTCGTCGCCATGCCACGCACGGCCGTAGGCCTGCAAGCCAGCGCCTGAGGCGCCTGCAACCGGAGGACTGCCGCCATGCAAACATTGCCTTCACCCTGGCACGCCGGGGAAAAAACCCTGCAAGAAAAGGTCGGTGTGTCGGAACGCATGGAGGTGTTCGGGCCTAAGGTGATTCGTGACCACATGCCCGACCAGCATCGGCAGTTCTACCAGCAGTTGCCGTTCATTGTGGCGGGCGCGGTGGATGCGCAGGGCAAACCCTGGGCGACCCTGCTCGAAGGCGCGCCAGGTTTCGTCAGCTCACCGGACCCTCGGCAACTGCTGATCGACACCCGGCTTGCCGGCGACGACCCGGCAACCCCGGGCCTTGCCGCCGGGCAGGCCATCGGCCTGCTCGGCATCGAACTGCACACACGCCGGCGCAACCGCATGAACGGGCGTATTCACATGGCCCGTAGCGGCCAGTTGGCGGTCACGGTGGAACAGTCCTTCGGCAACTGCCCGCAGTACATCCAGCTGCGTGACTACCGCCGGGTCGATGCCCCAGCGCAGGGGCGCATCGATGCCCAGGCGCTGGATGAAGGCACCGCCCAGATGATCGCCCAGGCCGACACCTTCTTCGTTGCCAGCTACATCGAGCACGCCGATGGCCAGCGGGCAGTGGACGTTTCCCACCGGGGTGGCCGGCCCGGCTTCGTGCGGGTCGAAGGCAACCGCCTGACCATCCCCGACTACGCGGGCAACCTGCATTTCAACACCCTGGGCAACCTGCTGGAGAACCCAGTGGCCGGGCTGCTGTTCGTCGACTTCAGCAACGGCAACCTGTTGCAAGTGAGCGGGCGTGCCGAGGTTATCCTCGACAGCCCGCTGATCCAGGCCTTCGAGGGCGCCGAGCGCTTGTGGACGCTGGACATCGAGCAGGTGGTGCTGCGCCGGGCGGCGGTGTCGTTGCGTTGGGCCTTCAACGAATACGCCCCCACCAGCCTTGCCACCGGCACTTGGGCCGAAGCGCAGCAGCGCCTGCAGCAGCGCGAGCGGCAGCGCCAGTGGCAGGGTTGGCAGGTGCAGCGGGTGGAGCAGGAAAGCCGCGATATCCGCTCGTTCTACCTGGCCCCGCCAGCGCCGGTGAGCTTTGCGCCGGGGCAGCACATACCGGTGCGGATTCCGCAGGGCGACCAAGCGCCGTTGATTCGTACCTACAGCCTGTCCTGTGCGCCTTCGGATGGCTACCTGCGTATCAGCGTCAAGGCCCAGGGCCCGGCGTCGCGCTACCTGCACGAGCAGGTGAAGGTGGGCGATGTGCTCGACGTACGCGTGCCCATGGGCAGCTTCACCCTCGACCCGCAAAGCTGCCGGCCCCTGGTGCTGATTGGTGCAGGGGTGGGCATCACACCGCTGATCGCCATGCTGCGCGAACAACTGGCCCTGGCGCGGGGGCGGCGTATTCACCTGTTCCACGGGGCGCGCAGCCTGGCAGACCTGCCGTTCCAGCACGAACTGGAGTCGCTGCGTGGGCAGGCCGGTGGCCTGTTGAGCCTGCACCGCTCGCTGAGCCAGCCTGAGGCCGATGCCGTGTTGGGCCGCGACTACGAGCAGGCCGGGCGCCTGGGTATCGCGCAGGTCAAGGCGGTGCTGGCGCTGGATGACTACGACTTCTACCTGTGTGGCCCGGCCAGCTTCACCCAGGACCTTTACCAAGGCTTGCGTGGGGTGCATGTGCCAGATGCACGGATTCACGCAGAAGCCTTCGGCCCCTCGACCCTCAGGCGCCATGGCGATGACCACCAGCCGACGCTGCAACAGCCGCCAGCGGCGAGTGAGCCGGTGCCGGTGTATTTCGCCAGTTCCGCCAAGGAGGCGCGCTGGGCGCCGGGCGGCGGAACCTTGCTGGAGCTGGCCGAGGCCCGTGGGCTGGCGCCGGAGTTCAGCTGCCGGGGCGGGTCGTGTGGGACGTGCAAGACCAAGGTGGTGAGCGGGGCGGTGCATTATCCCAACCCGCCAGCCGAGATGCCCGAGGCGGGGACGGCGTTGATCTGCTGTGCGGTGCCGGCGCAGGCGTTGGTGCTGGCGTTGTGAGGTTGCCTGTGCCGGCCCTTTCGCGGATGTAGGAGCGGGCTTGCCCCGCGAAAGGGCCGGCACAGGCACAGCAAATATCCGATAATCCCCCCACCCCTCAAGGCCCAGGACCCCGCATGGACCAGATCCACCTGATGAAGGTGTTCGTCGCCGTCGGCGAGCTGGAAAGCTTCGCCGCCGCCGCACGCCACCTGGACATCTCGCCCGCCGCCGTTACCCGCGCCGTCAGCGCCCTGGAAGAGCAGCTGGGGGTCAAGCTGCTGCTGCGCACCACCCGCAGCGTGCGCCTGACCGAGGCCGGTGGCCGCTACCTGGAAGACACCCGCCTGATCCTTGCCAGCATCCACGAGGCCAACGAAGCCGCCGCCGGCATCAACGCCACGCCCAAGGGCGAGCTGGCAGTCACCGCGCCGATCCTGTTCGGCAGGAAATTCGTCATGCCCTGCATCGTGCGCTACCTGCAGCAATACCCCGAGGTGGACGTGTCGGCCTACTTCCTCGACCGTATCGTCAACCTGGTCGAGGAGGGCATGGACGTTGCCGTGCGCATCGGCCCGTTGCCCGACTCCGGGCTCAAGGCCCTGCGCGTAGGCCGGGTGCGGCGCATGCTGTGCGCATCCCCCGATTACCTGGCGTGCCATGGCGTGCCACAGCACCCCTCGGACCTGCACAGCCACGCGGTGATCGCCACCACCAACCTGTCGCCACGGGCCGGCTGGCGCTTTGGCGTCACCGATGAGCCGACCCTGGTGCGCATGAAGCCGCGCCTGACGGTGACCAGCAACGACGGTGCCATCGCCGCCGCCGTGGGTGGGTTGGGGATCGCCCGCCTGCTGTCGTACCAGGTGGTGGAGGAGATCGCCAACGGCCAGTTGCAGGTGCTTCTGGCCGACTACGAAGAAGCGCCGTGGCCGATCCATGTGATGCACCGGGAAAGCAAGTACGGCTCGGCCAAAGTGCGCTCATTCGTCGACATGCTGGCCCAGCAGTTGCGTGGCCATCAGCTGGACTGATCGGGCTGGTAGTGCAGGCGCAAGCCCAGGCTCAGGGCCTGGCCTTGCTCCAGCAGCTTCAGCCCAGGCCGCCCGGGCAGGTGGTGGGCGTTGATCGGGTGGCTGACCGGCTCGAAGCAGAAGAACGGCTGGCCGGCGGGGCAGAACAGCAGGAAGTGCCCGGCGCCCGTGGCGCGACAGGCCAGGCGGTAGCCCGGTTGCGCGATCATGCATTCTCCAGCCCAGCCGCTGAACGCATGGTCGACGGTGTCATCGGGCAGCGCCAGCAGGCGTGCAAAATTCCACTGCGCGGGGATCGGCGCCTGGCGCGTCGGCAGTTGGCCTTGCTCGGCCAACCACACGCTGTGCGCCGGGGCGTGCAGCCGGGTTTCGCGGTGACGGGGAAAATACGGGTGCAGGCCCAGGCCATGCCACATCGGCCGGGCATCGCGGTGGGTCACGTGCAGGTCGAGGTTCAGGCAACCCGCCAGCAAGTGCACATCGAGGGTGGCCTGGTAGGCGAACGGCACCTGGCTGTCCAGCGTCAGCCGCGCCCGCCGTTCGCTGTGGTGCGCCACCTGCCAGGCCTGCTGCCAGGCGCTGCCATGGATGGGGTAGGGGTCGTGCTCGGTGTTCGGTGCCAGGGCCAGCCAGCCGTCGGGGTTGGCGAAACCGCCGTCGCCGATGCGGTTGGACCACGGGGCCAGCGGGTAGCCGCCCAGGCGCCTTGGGCTGGCGCTGGCCAACGCGGTGGGGTCGGCAGGGCGCAGCAGGGCCTGGCCGGTGGCCTTGGCCTGCCAGTTGACCAGGCTGGCGCCAAGGCTGGGGGCGAGGGTCAGCCGGGTCAGGTGGTCTTGCAGGTGCAGCAGGGGCACGCTCATCAGGGCCTCCGGTAGGTCAACAGGACGATGCCGCACACCACCACGGCGCCGCCCAGCAGCTGCAGGGTGTTCAATTGTTGTTCCAGCAAGGCCCAGCCCAGCACCAGTGTGGCGATCGGTTCGACGTTCATCACCGGCGCGTTCTGCGCCATGTTCAGCCGCGGCACGCAGACGAACAGCAGGCTGAAGGCAATGCCGTACAGCACCACCAGGCTGGCCAGGGCCAGCCAGCCACTGCTGCTGCCCGGCAGCGACAGGCCAGACGGCATCACCCCGCTGACACCTGCCAGCAACATGCTGCTGAACACGATCAACAAGGTCAGCAGGCTGCGCACCGGGCCGCGCACACTGGCCAGCTTGTGGTCGGTGATCCACAGCGCGCAGGCGAACACGCAGGCGGCGCCGAAGGCCAGGCCTACGCCGCTGGCCCACTGCGGGTTGGCGCCGTGGCTGGCGCCGAGGTGGCCCGGCACGTCCAGCGCCAGCACCAGGCCGCTGAGAATCAGCCCCATGAACAGCACCGTGCGCCCGCTGGGCCGGGCGCCGCCCAAGGCCCAGGTCAGCAGCGCCAGCAGCATCGGGAAGGTGTTGCCCACCAGCAGCGCCAGGGCCACCGGAATGCGCGCCACCGCTGAATACAGGCACAGGCTCTGGGTGGCGATCAACAGGCCCAGCAGCAGTTGCCAGCGGCGGGTGCCGCTCGGCAAGCCCAGGGGCTGGCGCTGCCACAGCAACAGGCTGGCCAGCACCAGGAAAGTGATGCCCGAACGGCAGAGAATGGCCAGCAGCACGCCGGTGTTGTCGTCGAAGGCGATGCGTGCGGCGATGTGGTTGCCGGCGAACGCGCAGGCCAGCAGGGCCAACAGGGCGACTGCGAGTTTGCGTGGGAAGAGGGTTGCGGTAGAGGACGAAACAGCCATGTGCAGGATCCGTTTGCATTGAGAGCCTGGGGCTGCTTTGCAGCCCATCGCAGGCAAGCCAGCTCCTACAGGTGGGGGCTGGTTGAGCTGCGATGGGGTGCAAAGCAGCCCCCATTGCGATTACAAGACCACGCTAGGCAGCCACAACGAAATGGCCGGAATGTAGGTCACTGCCATCAGCACCAGGAACAACGCCAGGTAGAACGGCAACAGCGCCTTCACCGTGGCCTCGATGCTCACCTTGCCGATTGCCGAGCCCACGAACAGCACCGCGCCCACCGGTGGGGTAATCAGCCCTATCCCCAGGTTCACCAGCA
Source organism: Pantoea sp. Tr-811 (assembly GCF_011752535.1). Lineage (NCBI taxonomy): Bacteria > Pseudomonadati > Pseudomonadota > Gammaproteobacteria > Enterobacterales > Erwiniaceae > Pantoea > Pantoea sp. Tr-811. The sequence goes on along the minus strand of NZ_VWXJ01000026.1, from coordinate 63,293 downwards.
TGATCATGCCGAAGTGCACCGGGTCCACGCCGATGCCGCTGATGACCGGCAGCAGAATCGGAGTCAGAATCAGGATCAACGGCGCCATGTCCATCACCGTGCCCAGCAGCAGGAGCATGAAGTTGATGCACATCAGGATCACGTAGCGGTTGTCCGACAGGGTCAGGAACGCCGTGGTGATCTTCGACGGAATCTGCATCAGGGTCATCACGTAGCCGAAGCTCGCGGCGAAGCCGATCAGGATCATCACGATCGAGATGGTGCGCACCGTGCGGTGCATCAGCTTGGGCAGGTCGCGCCACTTGTAGTCGCGGTAGATGAACATGGTCACGAAGAACGACCACACCACCGCCACCGCCGCCGACTCGGTGGCGGTGAACACCCCCGACAGAATGCCGCCCAGGATGATCACCATGGCCATCAGGCCCCACAGTGCCTCGCCGGCGATTTTCAGCGCCTGGCGCAGTGGAATCACCTCGCCCTTGGGGTAGTCGCGCTTCCTGGCGAAGATCAGGCACAGGCCCATCATCACCGCGCTCAGCAGCAGCCCCGGCATGACCCCGGCCATGAACAGCGAGGCGATCGACACCGTGCCCCCGGCCGCCAGCGAGTACAGCACCGAGTTGTGGCTGGGTGGGGTCAGCAGCGCCTGCACCGAGCCACTGACGGTGACGGCGGTGGAGAATTCGCGCGGGTAGCCCTTGCGTTCCATTTCCGGAATCAGCACCGAGCCCACCGAGGCCGTGTCGGCCACCGACGAGCCGGAGATGGCGCCGAAGAAGGTCGAGGCCATGATGTTGACCAGCGACAGCCCGCCACGCACGAAGCCCACCAGCACCCCGGCAAAGGCCACCAGGCGCCGCGACATGCCGCCCTCGGCCATGATCGCCCCGGCCAGCACGAAGAACGGAATGGCCAGCAGCGAGAACTTGTTAACCCCACTGGCCACCTGGATCATCATCGCCTGCAGCGGGATGTCGATGTACCAGGCGCCGATCAGCGCCGACAGGCCCAGGGCGTAGGCCACCGGCATGCCCAGCAGAATCAGGGCGATGAAACTGCCCAACAGAATGAACGCATCCATTTACGCCACCCCCTCGCTTTCTTCCACCAGGTCGAAACGCACCACCCTGCGCTGGCTCTGGTCGCCCAGCAGGAGTTTTTCCAGCACGAAGATCAGCGTCAGCACACCGCCCACCGGGATGGGCGCATAGCTCATGCCCACCCGCACGCTGGGCAGCGAGGCCATGTACTGGTTCCAGGTGGTGACGCACAGCTTGTAGCCGTACCAGGTCATGAACACGCACACCGCCACCATCAGCAGTTGCGTCAGCACATTCACCAGGCGGCGGGTGCCCTCGGGCAGGCGGTCGGTGATCATCGCCACCGCCATGTGCGCCCCGGCGCGGTAGCTGGCGGCGGCGCCGATGAAGGTGAACAGCACCATCAGCAGGATCGCCACCGGCTCCGGCCAACTGGAACCGGTGCCGAGCACGTAGCGGGCGAAGATGCCCCAGGGGATGATCAGCGACATGGTCAGGATCGACAGGCCGGCCACCCAGATACAGGCGCGGTACAGCGTGTCGTTGACGCGCAGGAAGAGCATTTTCATAGGCATCACCAAAGCGGCAGGGTGGCGTGGCCACGCTGCCGAGGTCATCTTGGAAAAGGGGCCGGGGTTACTCGACCGCGTCGATACGCTTCATCAGGTCGGCGTACTGCGCGCCGTACTTCTCGCGTACCGAGGCGGTGGCCTCGAAGAACGGCTTGGTGTCGACGGTGATGAACTCGACACCGGCGGCCTTGAGTTTCTCTTCGCTGGCGGCGGACTTGGCATCCCACAGTGCGCGTTCTTCCATCTGCGCCTCGCGGGCGACCTTTTTCACCAGTGCCTGCTGGTCGGGGCTGAGCTTGTTCCAGGTGGTCTTGGACATCACCACAGGCTCGGGCAGGATCAGGTGGTGGGTGAGGGTGAAATACTTGGCGCTCTGGTAGTGGTTGTGTTCGAGCAGGGTGGGCGGGTTGTTCTCGGCGCCGTCGATGACCCCGGTTTGCAAGGCGCTGAAAATCTCGCCGGTGTCCATGGCGATGCCGTTGCCGCCCATGGCGTTCATCATGTCGATGAACAGCGGGTTGCCCTGCACGCGGATCTTCATGCCCTTGAGGTCTTCCAGGCTGCGCACCGGCTTTTTGGTGTAGAGGCTGCGTGAGCCGCCATCCATCCAGGCCAGGGCCACCAGGTTGAATTCGGAGTGGGTGATCTTGTCGAGGATTTCCTGGCCAATGTCACCGTCGATGATCTTGCGCATGTGGGCATGGTCGCGGAACACGAACGGCATGTTGAACACGTTCACGTCTGGCACCACCGGCCCGACGATGCCCAGGCTCACCCGGGTCATCTGCACGGCGCCGATCTGCGCCTGTTCGATCACTTCCTTTTCCGAGCCCAGTACGCCGCCGGCGAACATCTTGAAGGTGATGTCGCCATTGCTGGCCTGTTCGAGCTTCTTGCCCATGTTTTGTTCGGCGACCACAGTCGGGTAGCCGGCGGGGTGAATCTCGGCGAACTTGATGTCCAGCGCCGAGGCTGGCGCAGACAGGCTGAAAGCGAAGGGGAGTACGGCAAGAAGCAGCTTGCGTTTGAAGGTCATGGTGAAACTCCGTGTTTTTTATTATCCGGTTTCGCGCGTAAGTGTTGGGTGCCGCGGTACTGCGCAGGGTTGCCTTCAGCCCCGCCAGGCAGGTTCCTCCAGGCCTTGGACGCCGGGGTGCAGGGCGAACACACCGCCAGCCAGGGGCTGGTCGCTGAGGTCGATGCCGGCGGGGCGGATCGAGGTGACGAACAGGGTGTCGAGGCTGGCGCCACCGAAGGCGCACATCGCCGGCTTCTTCACCGGCACGCTGAGCGAGCGGTCCAGGCGGCCGTCCGGGGTGAAGCGGTGGACCTGGCCTGCGTCATTGCCGCAGATCCAGTAGCAGCCGTCTGCGTCGACGGCGGCGCCGTCCGGGCGGCCGGGGTAGGCGCGCAGGTCGACGAACAGCTGCTGGTTGTGCGGCGTGCCGCTGTCGGTGTCGTAGTCGAAGGCCCAGATTTTCTGCACGTTGGGGTGCGAGTCGGACAGGTACATGCGCCGCCCGTCAGGGCTGAAGGCCAGGCCGTTGGGAACGATCATGCCTTGGAGTTGCTGGTGCAGGGCACCTTCGCCATCCACCCGGTACAGGGCGCCAACATGGGCGCCTTGCTGCATGTCCATGAGCATGGTGCCCGCCCAGAACCTGCCCTGGCGGTCGCAGCGCCCGTCGTTGAAGCGCATGCCCGGTTGGGCGTGTTCCACGCTGCACAGCAGGCGGCTGTCGAGGCGGCCATCGGCCTTGGGCTGCAGCGTGAAAACGCCGCTTTGCATACCCGCCACCCAGCCCTCGGCGCTGCGGGCGATGCAGGCGAGCATTTCCTCGCCCTGCCATACCTGATGGGCGCCGTCTTGCCAGCGGTGCAGCTGGCGGGCCGGGATATCGACCCAGTACAGGGCGTGTTCGGTGGGGTGCCACACCGGGCTTTCGCCGGTGCCGTTGCGGGCGTCGACGATCAGTTCGCAGTGCATGTTGGAGCCTCCTGGCAAAAAGGTGTGGCGTCAGGCAAAGGGGCCGGCGGCGACGAAGGCCCCGCCCTGGTAGCGCATGCTCGGGTCATCGGCGGCGGGGGGCGGGTTGGCTTCCACCTCGGCGCGGAATACCTCGGAGCTGTCCTTGGGCTGGTAGCCCAGGTGCGCGGCATGGCGGTTGTCCCACCACACCGTGCGGTTGTTGGAGGCGCCGTAGACCACGGTGTGGCCGACATTGGCGGTGAACAGGCCACGTTCGATCAGCTGGGTGAGGTCGTCGTAGCTCAGCCAGGTGCAGAGCATGCGTGGGTTCTGCGGCGCGGGGAAGGATGAGCCTATGCGGATGCTGACGGTTTCGATGCCGTAGCGGTCGAAGTAGAAGCTGGCGACATCCTCGCCGTAGCATTTGGACAGGCCGTAGTAGCTGTCGGGCCGGCGCTGGGCGTGGGCGTCGATGCGTTGGTCCTGGCCGTAGAAGCCGATCACGTGGTTGGAGCTGGCGAAGATGATGCGCTTGACCCCATGCTGGCGCGCGGCTTCATAGATGTGGAACACGCCGCAGATGTTGGGGCCGAGGATGTCCTCGAACGCATGCTCGGTCGACACGCCGCCGAAGTGCACGATGGCATCGACGCCGGCGACCAGGGCGTGGATCGCGGCCTTGTCGGCCAGGTCGCAAGGGACGACTTCTTCATGGGGCCCGCTGGCCGGGGCCATGGGCGCGATATCGGACAGGCGCAGCACCTCGGCGCAACCGCTGAGGCGTTGGCGAAGCACTTGGCCCAGGCCGCCTGCGGCTCCGGTGAGCAGCAGGCGCTTGAAGGGGGTTGTGGTCATGGCGGCTCTACTTGTTGTTAATTGTTGTAAGTTGTCGTATGACTGGCTTGATTATCGGCAGCGGTTTCGGCGCTTGTCAATGCTGCGTGTGTGGCTTTTGCATCACTGCCTGCCCACCTTGTAGGAGCGGCGGTGCGGCGACCCGACTTGCCCCGCGAACACCGGCGCAGCCGGTGCCATCCACGGCATTGCCTGCTTCGCGGGGCAAGCCCGCTCCTACAGGGGGTAATGCAGCCTCCAGCTCACAACAACGACAGCGGATAGTTGAAGATCACCCGGTTCTCATCGAACTCGTTGTTGCTGTAGTCCCGGCGAATCGTCGAGTTGCGCCATTTCACGCTCAGGTCCTTGAACGGCCCGCTCTGAATCACGTACGCCAGCTCCGACTCACGCACCCATTCCTTGCCATCGGTCACCGCCCCGGTGTGTACGTCGCGCCCGCTGATATAGCGGTTCATCAGCGTCAGCCCCGGCATCCCGAGGGTGACGAAGTTGAAGTCGTGGCGTAGTTGCCACGAGCGTTCATTGGCGTTGTCGAAGCTTGAGTTGTAGCTGTCGTTGGCCAGGGTGCCGCCACTGGTGCCGTTGACCCGCATCCAGGTATCGCCGTCGACCTTCTGCAGCCCCACCCAGAAGGTGTTGCCGCCATACTTGGCCGAGAACATCCCGGAGTAGGTCTTGTTGTCCAGCTTGCCGGCGCGTTCCGAGCCGTCTTCGCCGCCGTGGAAGTAGCCCAGGTTGGCGCCGAAGGTCCAGCTGCCAACGGGCTGGCTGTGGGTCAGTTGCAGGTATTGCTGCTCGTAGACGTCCTTGAGCACTGCATTCCACGCGCCAACCATCGTGCGGTCCTGGTTGAAGGTGTACTCGCCGCCCACGAAGTTGAAGCGGTCCGACACGCCGCCGCCATAGCTCATGTCTTCCATGCTGGCGTCATTGCGTGGGCTGTTGCCGCGCATTTGGCCGCCGTAAAGGGTCAGGCCGGCGATTTCCCTGGAGGTTACCTGGCCACCACGAAAGGTCTGCGGCAGCGAGCGGCCGTCGTCCGAGCGCAGAATCGGCAGCACCACCATCCACTCGCCAACTTTCAGTTCCGTCTTGGAAATGCGTGCCTTGCCCGCCACCGCCAGGCGCCCATAGTCACCGGCAGGCCGGCCATCGTCGTGGCGCGGCAGCAGCGCCGTGCCGTAGGTGCCACCGCCGCCATCGAGCTTGAGCGACCACAGCCCCAGCACATCCACGCCAAAGCCCACCGGCCCCTCGGTGAAGCCGGAACGGGCATCGAGAATAAAACTCTGGGTCCATTCCTCGGCCTTGGCTTGCGGGTTGGCCGGGTTGGTGAAATTGCGGTTGATATAGAAGTTGCGCAGGCCAAGCACGGCCTTGCTGTCTTCGACAAAACCCTCGGCCACGCCGACGTCAGGCACAGCAGCGAGCAGCCCGGCACCGATCAGCGCGAAGGGCAGGTGGTTCTGGCAGATTTTCGACATGGGAATCCATCCACGATTGTTGTTTTTGTTATGTGTTGTCGTACAACTGTGGCGATTTTTAACAAGCGGATAACTGCCTGTCAACGCTCTAAATAGCAATAATTGCGAGGCGTCAAGTGAAATATAGACCGCGATGGCTCTATCTCAGGGGCTTGGCTTTTATTCAGGTCGTACTATGACAAGAGAGCCAGGCAAGCTGCCGTTTCGGCCCGCGGTGATGACTTATACCAGCGGGCGCGCCGCAATGCGTGAGTGCCCAAAAATTCGATACGCGAACACCGGCGCTTGACCTACACCACAACCCTGGGTTACCGATCAAGCGCCCATCTCCAGGCCAGCGCCGCGGTAGGAGCGAGCGCAGCTCGCGATGGGGCGCGCAGCGGCCCCAGGGTTTCAGCCTCGTGGCTCATAGTGCTGGGGCTGCTATGCAGCCCATCGCGAGCTGCGCTCGCTCCTACCGGGTCCTGTGGGGGCGGGTTTGTCGAGGCGTCGAGCCGCCGCGAAGCAGGCAACGCGGTCTATGGCACCGCCTTCGCCGCTGTTCTCGAGGCAAGCTGGCTGCTGAGGGACTGCTCTCCCAGGGTGGTACTTTTCGGGATACGTTCTTATACTCATCAACGGCCTCGTCCTCGACCACGTAGACTGGCATGTCCAGTCCCGGCACATGGCAACACAGTGTGTCGTACCCCTCTTGTCGGCGTGGGCGAGGTCTCTACCTCATTTGCGGTTTGAGGCTGCCCGCTTAGCTTGCCTTCAGAGTCTCGTGCAGAAACTGAAAATCCAGATATGCCTCAGACCAAGAAAATGCGACGAGTGCCCCAGGCAACAGCTGAGCCCTTCAAGGGCTCTCGTCGTGTGGGGCATGCTGGCCAGAATCCAGACCTCCTGGCCACAGTGAAAAAACGACTGGCTTGCCCGCAGCGCGTTCGGGTGCACTTGGAGATCTCTAGGTCCACCAGCCAGTGAGCAGTGACTCAAGCTCGCAGCTTGCCAGCGCCCATCGCAGCCAAAGCAAGTTCAAGTTCAGCAGGTTGCAGATGCTGCCGATAGTGCGCCGCCAACTCCGATTCCCATCCCGCCACCTCATCAAGGATGGACTGCGCCAGAGCTTGAGATAGGCCATAGTGGCCAACCTGGCTCAGCAAATTGCGCCGCGACAGTTCCTTTCCGAAACTCCCGACCCCCATGGCGAGGCTGTTGGGTGCTGCCCCTTCGGTGGTTGGCAGCACGTCATACATGGGGGACAGCCTCCAGGTGCCGTTCCGATAAAGCACGGCCACGTTTTTCGGGTGATCATCATCGTTGCCGACCAAAATGTTGAAGCAGATGCGCTTGAACAGCTCTTGGAGGTCCTTGTTAGGCACGCCACGCCGGCTCATTTCGTCTGCCAGCAAACCATAGTGCCACTCCTGTGCCCATCCCGACGGGTTGTTCCAGTCGCTATCAAGCAACGTCAAACCGCTCAACATCGGGATACGGTAGAAATGTCCGCCGGCAGCGGATTTCCGGTCAAAGCGTTCGACCAGCAACGTGTTCACCCGGCCACGATGTAACTGTACCGTCGCCACGTTCATGCCTTTGCTCGCCGCAAATGTCATGCAGGCGTGTTCAAGTGCCGGAACATCATAGGCATCGTGGCGGTCACGTGGTTTGGCCAGCAGCAGCCGGTCTTCATTGATCAGTGTGCATTTGGGGCGAGCCCCACCGAGCGACGACCGTTGTTGCAGCGTTGCTTTAGTGGCTTTGTCGGTGTCGCGCGGGAATCCACCTTGTACCCCGTCCGTGAACTTTATGAAGGCTTCCAGCTGGCTGATTTTGCCTAGACCGGCCTGGCCGATGCCATGAGGTGGCTGTCGAATCGCACCTGCCATGAGGTTTCCAGTACGGTCATGGTTTGGCGATTTCAGAATGAAGCTGACAGCCTCTTTCTGATCCCCATGCTCCCGTGTAACCAGGCGCTCCCCCCAGCCATCTGGCGCTGCATCCCGGATAAAGCCGGGGATGCCCCGGTTCTTGGTGATGCGTTTGTAGGGTTGTGATCGAAGGGGGTAGCGTGACGCATCAGGCACCCAGCCACCGGCTTCTACGTGGGTGGGGTTGTAGACGAATTCGCCGATGTTATTTTCCACGCTCAGTCGTCCGATGGTGGCGACCTCGAGTGAATCTGGCATTTGCATGTAGAGGTAGATGGTTGTCATCAGAAGTCGTCCTCGGTCACGTTCTTGAGGCGTACCCTGTGCTCCGTGGCGAAGGAGGCCGGAGAAGACATCGGCACATCCTGAAATACCTCGTCGAGCAGACCTAGATGCCATAGCGCGATCATATAGCTGCGCATCTCTACGGTAGGCGTACCGGATTCGATTTTCGCGAGCGTCGTGATGGATAATCCGGATTGGGCGGCCAGGTCTTTTTGGCGAATTTTTCGCTCTAGTCGCCTGGTTTTGGCCAGAAGCCCTATTTTCATTAGCCTGTCGGCACACGCTAAAGGAAAAATATTCATTTTAAGGCCTGCTAAAACAGTTCTTATGTTAGATAAAAACTACTATAGCAGCTCTTATGTTTTGGGTTGCTTCGGTTTTTTGAGCGCTACCCAGTGCCAATTCTCACATCAGGCCTGCGCGGTGAATGGCACCAGCTCCGCCAGTATTTGCAGGGGGCTGCGCAGTCTCTGTAGGAGCTAGCGCAGCTCGCGATGGGCTGCAAGGCAGCCCCGGCAATATTGGCTGCGAAGCTGAGAACCTGGGGCCGCTGCGCAGCCCATCGCGAGCTACGCTAGCTCCTACCGGATCACGCAGGCTTTTTAAATTCTGAGCAAGACAGTTGCTCCGAAAGGTTTCGTAATTTCTGTAGGTGCTGGCCTTGCCATCGATGAGTCCGTTGCAGGAATAGCCGAACTCTGGCTACTCGCAGAACCTGTGGGAGCGGGCTTGCCCGCGAAGCAGACAACTCGGTGGCAGGCACCGGCTTCGCCGGTGTTCGCGGGCAAGCCCGCTCCCACAGTAACTGCACAGGTCAGCTATATTCCATGCAACCTGAGCGCCCGCTGAGCGCACTCCCGCCAGTTCAACTTGCGCTTCACCATCGGCGCCATCCCATCACCTTCAGCTGCCATCACCACTGGCATATCGCGCATCCTCACCCACGGTTCGCTCTGCCAATACAGCAGCGTCGCCGTCCGCCCGCCCGGCCAGCACATTCGCCCTAGACGAGGTGTATCCGCCGCTCCATCCACCTGCGCGTCACGCAGCGTAGATGGCGGTTCTCCGGAACATGGTGATGCGCCAGCAAGGTGTAGGCCCCGGACTCGCTGACCATCGCGGTCTCCTGGTACTGCCCGTAGCGCAGCAGCTGCACGGTGCGGTACTGGTCTGGGTCGAGCTTGCGGATGCAGTGTTCGTCGAAGAAGCGAGCGCTCAACCGGCCGAGTTCGTGGGCGCAGAACCAGGCTTGGGATTCGAGCCAGAGGGTATTAAGAGGGCGGTTGTTGCGGGTGAAGAGGGTAGGTGTATAGAGACTGTCCATGCTTGGCCATCCTGATATGGGAGAGCCGTTTCTGACGGGAACGGGATGCCGCTATGTGAGCGTTCTTAAGCGCCGGAAAACGCTATCGCGATCTCAAAGGAGAGGCAAGGTTGGAGCCAGTAGGACGCGTCCTCTTTTTCCTTGCAATAAAAAAGGCTGCCATACGGCAGCCTTCTCGACGATCAGCTCGAACAATCAGTCCCAGCTCAACGCACCACCTGTTTGATACTCGATCACGCGCGTCTCGAAGAAGTTCTTCTCTTTCTTCAAGTCCATGATCTCGCTCATCCAAGGGAACGGGTTGGTAGTCCCTGGGTACTCTTCCTTCAAACCAATCTGAGTCAAACGACGGTTGGCGATGAACTTGAGGTAGTCCTCCATCATCGCTGCGTTCATGCCCAGTACGCCGCGTGGCATGGTGTCGCGGGCGTATTCGATCTCCAGCTGGGTCCCTTGCAGGATCATCTGGGTCGCTTCTTCCTTCATCGCCGCATCCCACAGGTGCGGGTTCTCGATCTTGATCTGGTTGATCACGTCGATACCGAAGTTCAGGTGCATCGACTCGTCACGCAGGATGTACTGGAACTGCTCGGCAACGCCGGTCATCTTGTTGCGGCGGCCCATCGACAGGATCTGGGTGAAGCCGCAGTAGAAGAAGATGCCTTCCAGCACGCAGTAGTAGGCGATCAGGTTGCGCAGCAGTTCTTTGTCGGTTTCGACGGTGCCGGTGTTGAATTCCGGGTCGGAGATGGCGCGGGTGTACTTCAGGCCCCAGGCGGCTTTCTTCGCCACCGACGGGATCTCGTGGTACATGTTGAAGATCTCGCCTTCATCCATGCCCAGCGACTCGATGCAGTACTGGTAGGCGTGGGTGTGGATCGCCTCTTCGAAGGCCTGGCGCAGGATGTACTGGCGGCACTCCGGGTTGGTGATCAGGCGGTACACGGCCAGGGCCAGGTTGTTGGCAACCAGCGAGTCGGCGGTGGAGAAGAAGCCGAGGTTGCGCATCACGATGCGGCGCTCGTCTTCGGTCAGGCCGTCCATGCTCTTCCACAGGGCGATGTCGGCGGTCATGTTGACCTCTTGCGGCATCCAGTGGTTGGCGCAGCCGTCCAGGTACTTCTGCCAGGCCCAGTCGTACTTGAATGGAACCAGCTGGTTGAGGTCGGCGCGGCAGTTGATCATGCGCTTTTCGTCAACCGCAACACGGGCCGAGGAGCCTTCCAGCTCGGCCAGGCCTTCGGCGATGTCGAGGGCGTCCAGGGCAGCCTTGGCGCGCTTTACCGCGTCCGAGTCGGTCGCGGTGGCCGCACGGGCTTCCAGGGCGGCAGCACCACCGGCGCTGTCGAGCTTGTCGAGGGTCGCAGCGGCAGAGGCCTGCGCAGGGGTGTTGCCTTTGGCGGCGACTTCGCCGTCTTCTTTGTCGAATTCGTCCCAGCTCAGCATGGTTTGGCTCCTGCTTGAGGGTCGCCCTGGGGCAACCGGTTGGATTTTAAGAATGTGATGCCTGACGCAAGGCCGTTACGGCGAATGGACAGCTGAGAGGCTGACTCTCGTTACATCTGGCTTGTGCCTGGCCAGGCCTTGGGAAGGGGCCAGGGACATGAATGGGTGCCCTTTTCAGAGGGGGCGGAGTATACCGGAATTCGCTTTCGATCGGGGCGCGTGTCTTGCGGGTGAAGGTAAATTTTCGACCGGTGTGGCGCGCTTCCGTTCGGCTGGCTCTTTCCGAATCCTACGGAGGGGAAGTGTAGCGCCATCCTATATGTTGTGCCAGTTCATATTTTTCGGCACAGCATATTGTGTTCGATGGTTTTCGACATCAAAGCGAGAGTCCGCGCCCTGAAGGCCCGCACTACGGGATGTCGGGTCGTTTGCGAGCTGCTTGCGTAGGCGCGAAAGGGTGGGTTGGCACTCGTGCGCCACACCCGCCTGCGCGACCTGCAACTCATCCTGTTCCAGAGGTGCTGAGGCGCTCAAGCCGTGTGATGGCTTCGCAAGGTGCAAAAATCTCAGGGCAGGGGTGAGCGGTCACTCGCTTCAATGGTAGGCCTTGCACCAAATCCCACGCACCAACCAGAACCGTCCTGCATCAAGGCCTGCTGGCTACTGGTATGGTTCTACAGCTGACGACCTTTGGAGCAGTCTGTTCATGAACCACTCCAGAAGGATCCATAGTTGAAACACTTACCCTGCTCAATACGATTGTTCATGCGCAGAGAAAAACAAATTACAGTGTACTGGTCATGAAAAAACTATTAATCGCTTTAGCAGTATGTATGCTCTGTGGTTGCTCCCACTTCTTCAATAGTCCCTACGGCGGTCGTGGTAACGTTCACAGCATTGCATGCGACGCCACTCCGCCGAATCAGCCTGGCTGTTATGAGCGCCAATACGAAGAGGGCGTGCTAAATAAACTGGTTGATGTGATTCGCGAAAGGCTGTGATGGTCAATCAAATGGCTGGGGTGCCATAGTTTTAAAGCGCTGCCCATGTTGTCACTACAAAAGAAAAAGCCGGGCGCTAAATCCTCCCGGCTTCTTCTGTTGAACACAAGTCAGTATAAAAAGGGCGATAGAAGGGTTACCCCATCGATCGCCCTTTTTTCACCCTACTGGCAGGCTTCGCAATCCGGCTCGTCGATCGCGCAGGCCTTTGGCACTGGCGCTGGGCCCGCTGCCTGGACCGGGGCGCTGTCGCCGCCGCTGGATACGGCGTTGAGCTTGCCGGTGTTGATGGTCGACTTCTCGGTGCTGGTGGCGGCCAGGGCGCGGAGGTAGTAGGTGGTTTTCAGGCCACGGTACCACGCCATGCGGTAGGTCACGTCCAGCTTCTTGCCCGATGCGCCGGCGATGTACAGGTTCAGCGACTGAGCCTGGTCGATCCACTTCTGGCGACGGGAGGCGGCGTCGACGATCCACTTGGTTTCCACTTCGAACGCGGTGGCGTACAGGTCTTTGAGCTCTTGCGGGATACGCTCGATCTGCTGCACCGAACCGTCGTAGTACTTCAGGTCGTTGATCATCACCGAGTCCCACAGGCCGCGGGCCTTCAGGTCGCGGACCAGGTACGGGTTGATCACGGTGAACTCGCCCGACAGGTTCGATTTCACGTACAGGTTCTGGTAGGTCGGCTCGATCGACTGCGAAACGCCAGTGATGTTGGCGATGGTCGCGGTTGGCGCGATGGCCATGATGTTCGAGTTACGAATGCCTTTCTGTACGCGGGCACGCACCGGCGCCCAGTCCAGGGACTCTTCCAGGTTAACGTCGATGTACTTCTGGCCACGGGCCTCGATCAGGATCTGTTGCGAATCCAGCGGCAGGATGCCCTTGGACCACAGCGAACCCTGGAAGGTCTCGTAGGCGCCACGCTCGTCGGCCAGGTCGCAGGAAGCCTGGATCGCGTAGTAGCTGACCGCTTCCATCGACTTGTCGGCGAACTCGACGGCCGCGTCGGAGCCGTACGGGATGTGCTGCAGGTACAGCGCGTCCTGGAAGCCCATGATGCCCAGGCCAACCGGGCGGTGCTTGAAGTTCGAGTTACGCGCTTGCGGCACCGAGTAGTAGTTGATGTCGATCACGTTGTCGAGCATGCGCACGGCGGTGTTCACGGTGCGTTGCAGCTTGGCGGTGTCCAGCTTGCCATCGACGATGTGGTTCGGCAGGTTGATCGAGCCCAGGTTGCAGACCGCGATCTCGTCCTTGTTGGTGTTCAGGGTGATCTCGGTGCACAGGTTCGAGCTGTGGACCACGCCCACGTGCTGCTGCGGCGAGCGCAGGTTGCATGGGTCCTTGAAGGTCAGCCATGGGTGGCCGGTCTCGAACAGCATCGACAGCATCTTGCGCCACAGGTCTTTGGCCTGGATGGTCTTGAACACCTTGATCTTGTTGTACTCGGTCAGGGCTTCGTAGTACTCGTAGCGCTCTTCGAAGGCCTTGCCGGTCAGGTCGTGCAGGTCTGGCACTTCCGATGGCGAGAACAGGGTCCACTTGCCGTCATCGAAGACGCGCTTCATGAACAGGTCAGGGATCCAGTTGGCGGTGTTCATGTCGTGGGTACGACGGCGGTCATCACCGGTGTTCTTGCGCAGCTCGATGAATTCTTCGATGTCCAGGTGCCAGGTTTCCAGGTAGGCACACACGGCGCCTTTGCGCTTGCCACCCTGGTTCACGGCAACGGCGGTGTCGTTGACCACTTTCAGGAACGGCACGACGCCCTGGGATTTACCGTTGGTGCCCTTGATGTAGGAGCCCAGTGCACGCACAGGGGTCCAGTCGTTGCCCAGGCCACCGGCGAATTTCGACAGCATGGCGTTGTCGTGGATCGCGTGGTAGATGCCCGACAGGTCGTCCGGCACGGTGGTCAGGTAGCAGCTCGACAGCTGCGGGCGCAGGGTGCCGGCGTTGAACAGGGTCGGGGTCGAGGCCATGTAGTCGAACGACGAGAGCAGGTTGTAGAACTCGATCGCACGGGCTTCTTTGTCTTTCTCTTCCAGCGCCAGGCCCATGGCCACACGCATGAAGAACACCTGCGGCAGCTCGAAGCGCACGCCATCCTTGTGGATGAAGTAGCGGTCGTACAGGGTTTGCAGGCCCAGGTAGGTGAACTGCTGGTCGCGCTCGTGGTTGATCGCCTTGCCCAGTTTTTCCAGGTCGAAGTCGGCCAGCGCCGGGTTCAGCAGCTCGAACTCGATGCCCTTGGCCACGTAGGCCGGCAGGGCCTTGGCGTACAGGTCGGCCATCTCGTGGTGGGTGGCGCTGTCGGCGACGTTCAGGAAGCCCAGGCCTTCGGCGCGCAGGGTGTCCATCAGCAGGCGGGCGGTGACGAACGAGTAGTTCGGCTCACGCTCGACCAGGGTACGGGCGGTCATCACCAGGGCGGTGTTGACGTCCTTGATGGCCACGCCGTCGTACAGGTTCTTCAGGGTTTCGCGCTGGATCAGGTCGCCATCGACTTCGGCCAGGCCTTCGCAGGCTTCGCTGATGATGGTGTTCAGGCGCGCCATGTCCAGCGGCGCCAGGCTGCCGTCGGCCAGGGTGATGCGGATGCTTGGGTGCGGCTCGACCACGGCGTCGGTGCTGACGCGGGTGGCACGCTCTTTGGCGCGCTGCTCGCGGTAGATCACGTAGTCACGGGCGACTTTTTGCTCGCCGGCACGCATCAGGGCCAGTTCGACCTGGTCCTGGATTTCTTCGATGTGGATGGTGCCACCCGATGGCATGCGACGCTTGAACGTGGCGGTGACCTGCTCGGTCAGGCGCGCGACGGTGTCGTGGATGCGCGACGAGGCGGCGGCGGTGCCGCCTTCAACTGCGAGGAACGCCTTGGTGATGGCCACGGTGATCTTGTCGTCGGTGTAGGGGACGACAGTGCCGTTGCGCTTGATCACGCGCAGTTGGCCCGGCGCGGTGGCGGCCAGATCCTGGTTGGATTCGGCGGCCTGGGGCGCTTTGGCCTGCGGGTTCTCGCGAGTTGTGTCGGTTTGCATGGGTGGGTGTCTCCACAGTTTCTATAGTGTTCAGGCGCCTTATGGGCGCCCACCGTTCCGTCCACTTGCTCGATGGCCCTGGCGAGGATGCGTCATGCACGCGCATCCACCCGCTCGGGCGTACCGACTTCGGGACAGATCAGGAATTAGGGGCAAGAACCTTGCCGCTCCCTGGCCGAAGTCAAATGCTCTGGCATAGGCCAAAACAGGCTGTTCAGTTTCCGCTAGGAGCGGTTTGATCGTTGAAACCACAACGAGTTCTGCCAGAAAAATCGCTTGAATTTCTCTGCTGACTCATGCTTGGCGTTGGTGGGTGAAACCCAACATCTAGTGGTTTGCTGCGCTGGGGATACAAGATAATGCGGTCCAGGGGTCTTTGCAAGGCAATCGCCTGTGGATAACTTGTGCGTACTTTGTGTGTGAATAGTGGGTAATCGCTGTAGGCCTAGTGCCAAGGGGTTTGCACTATTTTTCTCTCGCCCGCTGCCCCCAGGCAGAAAATTTCGGGCGCGAACCCTATCACAAAAAGCGGTTCAGTCGAGGGGGCCGTTGGGCAGGTTGGCAGTGCCCGGTGGCGGACGTAGTATCGGCAGCGGATGTTGCGCTTTGGCGAAAGGACAACAACACATAACAAGAGAAGGGCAGGGCCATGGACCAACCCAGCAACCGCATCCTCATCGTCGAAGACGACCAGCGCCTGGCCGAACTCACCGCCGAATACCTGCAAGGCAATGGTTTCGAGGTGGCGGTGGAGGGCGATGGCGCCCGTGCCGCGCGGCGCATCGTCGACAGCCAGCCAGACCTGGTGATTCTCGACCTGATGCTGCCCGGCGAAGATGGCCTGAGCATCTGCCGCCGGGTACGCAGCCAGTACCCCGGCCCGATCCTCATGCTCACCGCGCGCAGCGACGAACTCGACCAGGTTCAGGGCCTGGATCTGGGGGCCGATGACTACGTCTGCAAACCGGTGCGCCCGCGCTTGCTGCTGGCGCGCATCCAGGCCCTGCTGCGGCGCAGCGAAAGCCCCGACAACAAGCGCCAGGCCCTGGCCTTCGGCGCCCTGCGCATCGACAACCGCCTGCGCGAGGCGTGGCTCGGCGAGCACCCCATCGACCTTACCGGCGCCGAGTTCGACCTGCTCTGGCTGCTGGCCAGCCATGCCGGGCGGGTGCTGTCCCGCGAGCAGATCTTCACCGCGCTGCGGGGGGTGGGCTACGACGGCCAGGACCGCTCGATCGACGTGCGCATCTCCAGAATCCGCCCCAAGATCGGCGACGATCCCCTCCAGCCGCGGCTGATAAAGACCCTGCGCAGCAAGGGCTACCTGTTCGTCGGCGAGGCGCCATGAACCTCAACCGCTCGATCTTCCTGCGCATCTATGGCGGCATGCTCGGGGTGCTGGTGCTGGTGGCGCTGCTCGGGGCGCTCAGCCTGCACCTGGTCAACGAAGTGCGCGCCGCCCAGCACCGCGAACGCCTGGCCCAGGGCACCTTCAGCCTGATGGCCGATAACCTGGCGCAGCAGAACGACACCGAACGCAAACGCTCGCTGCTGATCTGGGAGCGCCTGCTCGGGGTGCCGCTGGCCTTGCAGCCGATCACCGCGCGCACCCTCGACGGCGGCCAGCGCGCACGCCTGCAGCGCGGCCTGGTGGTGGTGGAGAAGACCGGCCCGCACGCCGCCCAGGTGCTGCGCAGGGTCGGCCAGGAAGAGTGGCTGCTGGTGGCGCAGGTCAAGCAGGTCAGCGAGCAATTGGCGCGCGCCACCCTTTACCTGCTGGCCGACGAACTGGTGCGCTACCCGGTGACCGAGCAGCCGCAGCGCCTGGCGGACATCACCCGCAGCAAGGGCTTCGGCTTTGGCGTGGCCCTGCAGCGCATCGAGCGCGCGGGCCTGGACGATGACCAGCGCCGCCGGGTAGAGGAGGGCGACACGGTCATGGCGCTGGGCCGCGATGGCGATTCGATCCGCGTGTTCGCCGGCCTGCCGGGCTCGCCCCTGGTGCTGGAAATCGGCCCGCTGTATCAATTGAATCCGTACCCGCCGCAGTTGCTGGTGCTGATCGCCTGCCTGGGCCTGTGCCTGATCGGCCTGGTGGTGTACTTGCTGGTGCGCCAGCTGGAGCGGCGGGTGTCGGGCATGGAGGTTGCGGCCACGCGCATCGCCCAAGGCAGCCTCGACACCCGTGTGCCGGCCGGCGACGCCGACTCGGTGGGGCGCCTGGCGGCGGCTTTCAATGGCATGGCCGAACACCTGCAGCGCTCGCTGAGCATGCAGCGCGAACTGGTGCGTGCCGTGTCCCACGAGCTGCGCACGCCGGTCGCGCGGCTGCGCTTCGGCCTGGAAATGCTCGAAAGCGCCAGCACCGAGCAAGCCCGCGCCAAGCACCTGGCCGGCATGGATGGCGACATCCAGGACCTGGACAAGCTGGTGGACGAGATGCTGACCTACGCCCGCCTGGAGCAGGGCGCACCGGCCCTGAAGTTCCAGCGCGTCGACCTCGACGCCTTGCTCGGCCGGGTGATCCAGGAGTTGGCGCCGCTCAACAGCCATGTGCGCCTGGTACGCGGCGAGTGCCAGGGCCACGACGGGGCCTGGGTGGAGGCCGAACCCCGCTACCTGCACCGCGCCCTGCAGAACCTGGTGAGCAATGCCCTGCGCCACGCCGCCAGCGAGGTGCGCCTGAGCTACCAGTTGGGCCAGCAGCGTTGCCGCATTGATGTGCAAGACGATGGCCCGGGTATCCCGGAAGGCTTCTGGGACCGCATCTTCACCCCCTTCACCCGCCTGGACGACAGCCGCACCCGCGCCTCGGGCGGCCATGGCCTGGGCCTGTCGATCGTGCGGCGGATCATCTACTGGCACGCCGGCCGCGCCACGGTAGGGCGCAGCGAGGCGCTGGGCGGTGCCTGCTTCAGCCTCACCTGGCCGCGCGAGCAAGCCGCGCAGTAAGGCTTAGACGCTGATCAGGCTGAGCAGGTGGCCGTCCTGCACGCAGAACTGGCCCTGCAGTTCCACGCCCTGGTGCCATTGGGCAGAGAGGTCGGTGAGCAGGCGCAGGCGCGCCAGGCCATCGGCCGACCATTCCAGCACCTCGGCATGTTCGAAATAGAAGCGCTGGCCCGTCAGCGGGTACAGGGCCTTGAACAGGCTTTCCTTGAGCGAGAAGGTCAGGGTGACGGCCAGGCCGAGTTGGCTGCGGTCCAGGCGTTCGAGTTCGGGTGGTGTCAGGATTTCGCCCATCAGGCGCTCGGCGCGCTCGTCATCGAGCAGCGCTTCCTGATCCAGCCCGATGCCACCGCAGCTGCCGTCGGCGGCCACCACGGCGGCGGCCCAGCCTTTACCGTGGGTGATCGAGCCATGGATGCCGGCCGGCCAGATCGGCGCGCGGTCCGCGTGGGTGCCAGGTACGTAATCGCGGCCATCCAGGCGCTGCAGCGCGGCGCGGGCACAGACGCGCCCGGCCAGGTACTCGGCCTGGCGCTTGGCCACCGAGCGTTGCAGGCTGGCGCTGGGCACGATGCCGGCGCGCTGGAAGTCGTCGGCAGCCAGATGGGCAGGGTCGAAGGCGCAACTGACCAGCACCGCGCCAGGCAACGGGCGGGGCAGGGGCCAGTGGTGCTGAAGTGGGGCGCAGCAGGCGGGGATTCTGTTCATGGCGGCTATTGTGCCAGCCGTGAGCCTTGTGTGGGAGATGTGGCGCAGCTCACCTTCTTGCAGGGGCGTGCCGGCCCCGCGAAGGGCCGCACAGCGGCCCCAGCGATAATTACTTGAACACCTGCTTGAAGAACGTCTGCATGTCCGCCCACGAGCTTTTGTCCGCCGCCTCGTTGTAGCCGATGTCCGGCCCACCGTGGTCGCCATGGCTCAACCGGTCGGCATCGGGGTTGGTGAACCCGTGCTTGGCCCCGGGAATGCTGACGAACTGGTAATTGACCTTGGCCGCATCCATTTCCTTCTTGAAGGCGTCCACCTGTTGCGGGGTGACCATGCTGTCGTCCGCGCCGTGCTCGACCAGAATGTAGGCCCGCACCACGCCAGGCTTCTCGACCGGCGTCTGGGTAGCCAGTGCGCCATGGAAGCTCACCACGGCATCGAGCCTCGCGCCCCGGCGCGCAGCGTCCAGCACCACCTTGCCGCCGAAGCAGTACCCCACCGCGCCCAGCTCATGGCGGTTGGTGTAGGGCTGGCGCTTGAGCAGGTCGAGCCCGGCATCGAAACGCTTGGCCGCCGCATCCGGGTCTTTCATCGCCTCGGCCATGAAGGCCTGGGCATCCTGCGGGTGTTCGGTGTGCTTGCCGTTGCCATACATGTCGATGGCCAGGGCGCTGTAGCCCAGCGCAGCCAGGTCGCGGGCGCGGCGCTTGGCGTAGTCGTTCAGGCCCCACCATTCGTGCACCACCAGGATGCCTGGGCGTTCGCCCTTCACCGCGTCGTCGTAGGCGTAGTAGCCGATCAGCGCGGTGCCGTCGGCGTCCTGGTAACGAATTTCTCGGGTCTGCACTGCCGCTTGGGCGAGGGCGGCGCTGCACATCAGAACTACGGCCAGCAGGGCGCGCATGGTCACTACTCCTTGTTTTGCACTCGAATCGTTCAGCCGCGGTTCAGCCAGGGTTCAGCCGCGGTTCAGGGCACCCTGCTTACTCTAGCTTCCAGACCGCAACAGCGCATTCAACTGGAGTAAGAAGTCATGAAAACCTTCAACACCCTGCTCGCTGCCATGGCCGTTTGTGCCGCCGGCATTACCACTGCCCAGGCCGCTGACGACAACTTCGCCAGCCTGACCTACGGCCAGACCAGCGACAAGGTTCGCAAATCTGGCCTGCTGCAACGCAACACCGACAACCTCAATGCCGACGGCATCATCGGCAAGGATGATACCTGGGGTGTGCGCCTGGGCCAGATCAACGACCAGGGCCGCTACTACATGACCTACGACAACGTGTCGGGCGACCACAGCGGCCTGAAGCTGCGCCAGGAAAACCTGTTGGGCAGCTACGACCTGTTCCTGCCGGTGGGCGATACCACCAAGCTGTTTGGCGGTGCCAGCCTGGGCCTGACCAAGCTGACCCAGGACTCGCCGGGTGCCAGCCGTGATACCGATTACGGTTATGCCTATGGCTTGCAGGGCGGTGTGATCCAGGACATCACCGACAAGGCCTCGGTGGAGCTCGGGTATCGTTACCTGCGCACCAACGCGGCCACCGAAGTGGGCGACCGCGGTGGGCCGAAAGACGGTACCCTGCGCCTGACCAGCAGCGCCCAGACGTACCTGGCGGCCACCTACAAGTTCTGATCGCGCTATGCTGTGCCGGCCGCTTCGCGGGGCAAGCCCGCTCCTGCAAGGGATACGCAATCCTCTGTAGGAGCGGGCTTGCCCCGCGAAAAGGCCGGCACAGGCACTACCCAATCAAGGAGCCTCACATGAAACTGCTGGTGGTCGAGGACGAAGCCTTGCTCAGGCACCACCTCCACACGCGCCTGGGCGAAAGCGGCCATGTGGTCGAAGCCGTGGCCGACGCCGAAGAAGCGCTCTACCAAACCGAACATTTCCATTTCGACCTGGCCATCATCGACCTCGGCCTGCCGGGTATCAGCGGCCTGGAACTGATCGGCCGGTTGCGCGGGCAGGGCAAGGCGTTCCCCATCCTTATCCTCACCGCCCGCGGCAACTGGCAGGACAAGGTCGAAGGCCTGGCCGCCGGTGCCGACGACTACCTGGTCAAGCCATTCCAGTTCGAAGAACTCGAAGCGCGCCTGAATGCCTTGCTGCGCCGCTCCAGCGGCTTCACCCAGTCGACCATCGCCGCCGGCCCGCTGCTGCTCGACCTCAACCGCAAGCAGGCCACCCTGGATGACAAGCCCCTGGCCCTGACGGCCTACGAGTACCGCATCCTCGAATACCTGATGCGCCATCACCAGCAGGTGGTGCCCAAGGACCGCCTGATGGAGCAGCTGTACCCAGGCGACGAGGAGCGTGACCCTAACGTCATCGAAGTGCTGGTTGGCCGCCTGCGGCGCAAGCTCGAAGGCGACAGCGGCTTCAAGCCGATCGACACGGTGCGCGGCCTGGGCTACCTGTTCACCGAGCGCTGCCGATGATCCGTTCGCTGCGGGTGCGCCTGATGCTCGCGGCGGCGGTGCTGGCGCTGTTGTTCATGCTGGCGCTGTTGCCAGCCCTGCAGAAAGCCTTCAGCCTGGCGCTGCAGGAGTCGATCGAGCAGCGCCTGGCCTCGGACGTGACCACGCTGATCTCTGCCGCGCGCATCGAGCATGGCCAGTTGCAGATGCCTGACCTGCTACCCGACGAGCGCTATAACCTGCCCTACACCGGCCTGCTCGGCTATATCTTCGACCGCGATGGCAACCTGGTGTGGCGTTCGCGTGCCACGGCCGACAAGCACATCAACTACCAGCCGCGCTACGACGGGCGCGGCAATGAGTTCGCCCGCATCCACCAGGGCGATGGTGAAGAATTCTTCGTCTATGACGTGGAGATCAAGCTGCTGGGCGGCCAGAGCGCGGCCTACAGCATCGTCGCCCTGCAGCCGCTGAGCGAATACAAGGCCACCTTGCATGGCCTGCGCGAAAAGCTTTACCTGGGCTTCGGCGCAGCCTTGCTGGCGCTGATGGTGCTGCTGTGGGCCGGCCTGACCTGGGGCCTGCGTTCGCTGCGCCGGTTGAGCCACGAACTGGACGAGGTGGAAGCGGGTGCGCGCGATGGCCTGAGCGGTGAGCACCCGCGTGAGTTGCTGCGCCTGACCCGCTCGCTGAACCGCCTGCTGCGCAGCGAGCGCGAGCAGCGCACGCGCTACCGCGACTCGCTGGGCGACCTGGCGCACAGCCTGAAGACCCCGTTGGCGGTATTGCAGGGCGTTGGCGAGAGCATGTTGCAGCGCGACGGCGAGCGCGAGCAGGCACGGGTGCTGCAAAGCCAGATCGAGCGCATGAGCCAGCAGATCGACTACCAGCTGCAGCGCGCCAGCATGCGCAAGAGCGGCCTGGTGCGCCACAGCGTGCAGTTGCTGCCAGTGCTGCAGAGCCTGTGCAGCACCTTGGCCAAGGTGTACCGCGACAAGCAGGTGCAGGTGGACCTGCAAGTGCCCGAACAGGCGCGCCTGCCAATGGAGCGCGGCGCCCTGCTGGAACTGCTGGGCAACCTGCTGGAGAACGCCTACCGCCTGAGCCTTGGGCAGGTGCGGGTTACCCTGCAGCAAGCGCCGGGGGTGCTTACCCTGTGCATCGAGGACGACGGGCCGGGCGTGCCGTCCGACCAGCGCGAGCGGATACTTGAGCGCGGCGAGCGGCTGGACCGCCAGCACCCGGGGCAGGGCATCGGGCTGGCGGTGGTGAAGGATATCGTCGACAGCTACGACGCCCAGCTGAGCCTGGGCGATTCGCCCTTGGGTGGGGCAGCCTTCAGCATCACCTTCCACCTTGATTAACCAGTTCGCGAGCAACCCCGCCCTGTAGGAGCGGGCTTGCCCCGCGAAGAGGCCGCCCCTGCCTAAAAGGGTCAGGCGGATTCCCGCCATCCCCCCTGTACATTTCCCGCCACCGGGCGGAAATCCGCCACACCCTCCCGCGAAATTGCCCTGTCATTGGGCATCCACACCCAGCAAACAGGGCATTTGCACCCTGGATGGGCATTTTGGCATCGCCCTTGCTATCTCATTGGCAGAGGCCTGCCCAGGCAGCTCGAACACAACGACAAATCCCTCCAGGTGCAGGAGGGTTAGCGATTCAGGTGCCCAACCACCCTGGGAAGGGTGAAGCCGGCACACTTGAGGAAAATTAGCCATGACGACACGTCAGCCGCTGTACAAATCCCTGTATGTCCAGGTGTTGGTCGCCATCACCATCGGTATCCTGCTCGGCCACTATTACCCTGAAACCGGCGTCGCCCTGAAGCCGCTGGGTGATGGCTTCGTCAAACTGATCAAGATGGTCATCGCGCCCATCATCTTCTGTACCGTGGTCAGCGGCATCGCCGGCATGCAGAGCATGAAGTCGGTCGGCAAAACCGGCGGCTACGCGCTGCTGTACTTTGAAATCGTCTCCACCATCGCCCTGATCATCGGCCTTGTGGTCGTCAACGTGGTCCAGCCGGGCGCCGGCATGCACATCGACGTCACCACCCTGAACGCCAGCAGCGTGGCCGCCTATGCCGCCGCCGGCGCGCAGCAGACCACCGTCGGCTTCCTGCTCAACGTCATCCCCAACACCGTGGTTGGCGCCTTCGCCAACGGCGACATCCTGCAAGTGCTGATGTTCTCGGTGCTGTTCGGTTTCGCCCTGCACCGCCTGGGCAGCTACGGCAAGCCAGTGCTCGACCTGATCGACCGCTTCGCCCATGTGATGTTCAACATCATCAACATGATCATGAAGCTCGCGCCTATCGGTGCGCTGGGCGCCATGGCCTTCACCATCGGCCAGTACGGCGTTGGCTCGTTGGTGCAACTGGGCTACCTGATGGCCTGCTTCTACATCACTTGCCTGCTGTTCGTGCTGGTGGTGCTGGGCGGTATCTGCCGCGCCCACGGCTTCAGTGTCCTCAAGCTGATCCGCTACATCCGTGAAGAGCTGCTGATCGTGCTGGGTACTTCCTCCTCGGAATCGGCCCTGCCACGCATGCTGGCCAAGATGGAACGCCTGGGTGCGAAGAAATCGGTGGTTGGCCTGGTGATCCCGACTGGCTACTCGTTCAACCTCGACGGTACTTCGATCTACCTGACCATGGCCGCGGTATTCATCGCCCAGGCCACCGACACGCACATGGACATCACCCACCAGATCACCCTGCTGCTGGTGCTGCTGGTGGCCTCCAAGGGTGCTGCCGGCGTGACCGGTTCGGGCTTCATCGTGCTGGCTGCCACCCTGTCGGCGGTTGGTCACCTGCCGGTGGCAGGCCTGGCGCTGATCCTTGGCATCGACCGCTTCATGTCCGAAGCCCGCGCCCTGACCAACCTGGTCGGCAACGCCGTGGCCACCGTGGTCGTGGCCAAGTGGGTCAAGGAAATGGACAACGACAAGCTGGCCTCGGAACTGGCTTCCGGCGGCGGCCCGCTGGTCGATACCCGTCCAACCGACGACCTGGGCGTGGCTGAAGGCCCATCGCGTTGAGCGTGATGATGTGAACAAGAAGGCGACCCTCGGGTCGCCTTTCTTATGCCTGTGTCGGACCCTTCGTGGGGCAATCTAAATATCTAACGGATATTTTTGTAGGAGCGGGCTTGACCCGCGAAGCAGGCACCGCGGTGCATGGCACTGGCTTCGCCGGTGTTCGCGGGGCAAGCCCGCTCCTACAGCAGCAGGGCTATTCGACGCGGGTTTCCCCGCTGTACACCAGAATCGCCCGGCAGCGCCGGCACAGGTATCGGCGCCCCTGCCTGACCAGCTTGTGCCGCTGCGCAGTGAACGGGAAATCACTTTCCGGGCACGGGCAGCGGTAGATGTAGCGCGTCACCACCCGCCGCTGCACCTCATAGTTGTGGCAGCGATTGGGCGGCAGTTCATACACCCCGCGCATGATCAGCTGCCATTCCTCGCCATGGGCCTGGATACGGTCACCGAACAGTTGGTGGGCCACCAGGTGCGCCACCTCGTGGGCCACGGTCTGGCGCAGGAAGTCTTCCTGGTTGTCGCGGTACAGCTGCAGGTTGAAGCGCAGCAGGTTCTCGTGCAGGTGCGCAACGCCAGCCTTCTGCCCGCGCAGCTTGAAGCTGACTTCCGGGCGGGGGAAGGGGCGTTTGAAGAAGGCTTCGGCTTGTTGGTAACAGGTTTCGACGCGTTGTTTAAGCAGCTCGGGCATGGCGGGGCGGTTCTCCTGGCCGGGCATTATGCCGCAAGCAGGGTGCGGCTGCCGAGCCACCGGTCAGCAGCGGCCCAGGCAGACAAAGGCCGCCTTGCGGCGGCCCCTGGCTTGATGCCCCAGTGTTGGTCACTCTAATTGGTATACATCGGCCCCACGCCCAGGCCCCAGATGATCACGGTGGCCGCCATGATCGCCACCAGCACCACCAGGCCCACTGCCAGCACGGAGCTGGAGAACAGGAAGCCTTCGTCGGTCGGGATGTTCATGAAGGTCGGCAAGCCGACATACAGCAGGTAAACGGTGTAGCAGATGGCTGCAGTCCCCAGCAGCATGCCCAGCCACAGGTGCGGATAAAGCGCCGCCAGGCCGCCCAGGAACAGGGGCGTGGCCGTGTAGGTGGCGAACGCCACGCACTGCGCCATGGACGGGTTGGCGTCGTAGGTGCGCGCCATCCAGTGAATGAACGCGCCCATCACCGCCACCCCGGCGAGCATCGCCACGTAGGACATGATGCTCATCCACACTGCGCTTTCCATGGTCAGCATCACCGCTGGCCGCCCGCCAATCACCCAGCCCACCTGGGTTGTGCCGATAAACGCCGAAATGGCAGGGATCGCCGCCAGAATCAAGGTATGCGTCAGGTACATGTGGCTGATGCTTTCTTCTTCGCCACGAATTTCCCGCCACTCCTGGTCGGGATGGGTAAACAGCCCCACTACGTGATGAATCATGCCGGTCACTCCTCTCAGTGTTGCCAACCGCCCCCCACATGGAGCGCAAGCGGCCCGAGGCCAGGAAACCGTAGCAATGCGGTAATGTGGCCTTATTTCGCAGTATAGGAAGCCCGTTACCGCGTCCACCCGGCTTTTTAGAGCAAATTGCACTGTCGGGAAGGTTGCTGATTCCCTTGAAGTCTTTGTCGGAATCCCTACAGGTGCGCGTGGTTTGTGCGTAAAATAGCCGGCTTTTGTCACACCTCGCGGATCCAAGCGCTATGGGCACCCTCTCGGTCAACCAGAACAAACTGCAAAAACGCCTGCGTCGTCTCGCCGGCGAAGCCATCACCGACTACAACATGATCGAGGATGGCGACAAGGTCATGGTCTGCCTGTCCGGCGGCAAGGACAGCTACACCATGCTCGACGTTCTGTTGCACCTGCAGAAGGTGGCACCGATCAAGTTCGAGATCGTTGCGGTGAACATGGACCAGAAGCAGCCGGGCTTCCCCGAGCACGTGCTGCCGGCCTACCTGAAGGAACTGGGCGTCGATTACCACATCGTCGAGAAAGACACCTACTCGGTGGTCAAGGAGTTGGTGCCCGAAGGTAAAACCACCTGCTCGCTGTGCTCGCGCCTGCGCCGTGGCACCCTGTACACCTTTGCCGACGAAATCGGCGCGACCAAGATGGCCTTGGGGCACCACCGCGACGACATCGTCGAAACCTTCTTCCTCAACATGTTCTTCAACGGCGCGCTCAAGGGCATGCCGCCGAAGCTGCGTGCCGACGATGGCCGCAACGTGGTGATCCGCCCGCTGGCCTACTGCAGCGAAAAGGACATCCAGGCCTACTCGGACATGAAGGAATTCCCGATCATCCCGTGCAACCTGTGCGGCTCGCAGGAAAACCTGCAGCGCCAGGTGGTCAAGGACATGCTGGTGGACTGGGAGCGCAAGCACCCAGGCCGTACCGAGAGTATCTTCCGTGCCATGCAGAACGTGGCGCCGTCGCAGTTGGCCGACCGCAACCTGTTCGACTTCACCAGCCTGAAGATCGACGAGAACGCCACCCCACGTTTCCTCGACGTGGTGAACCTCTAAGCCCATGCGTGATTACCAGTGGCTGCATGAGTATTGCCTGAACCGCTTCGGCTCGGCCCAGGCACTGGAAGCGTTCCTGCCGCAGCCGCGCACCCCGGCGCAGTTGCGCGGCATTGGCGATGATCGCTACCTGTCGACCCTGGCCCTGCGCGTGTTCCGTGCCGGGCTCAAGCACAGCCTGGTGGATTCCAAGTGGCCGGCGTTCGAGCAGGTGTTCTTCGGCTTCGACCCGGAGAAGGTGGTGCTGATGGGCGCCGAGCACCTGGAGCGGCTGATGCAGGACGAGCGCATCATCCGCCACCTGGGCAAGCTCAAGAGCGTGCCGCGCAATGCGCAGATGGTTCTGGACATCGCCAAGCAGCAGGGCAGTTTCGGCGCGTTCATCGCCGACTGGCCGGTGACCGATATCGTTGGGCTGTGGAAGTACCTGGCCAAGCATGGCAACCAGCTGGGTGGGTTGTCGGCGCCACGGTTCCTGCGCATGATAGGCAAGGATACGTTCATTCCCACCGATGACATGGCGGCGGCGCTGATCGCGCAGAAGGTGATCGACAAGCAGCCCACCAGCCAGCGCGACCTGGCCCTGGTGCAGCAGGCGTTCAATCAATGGCACGAAGAGAGTGGGCGACCGCTGTGCCAGTTGTCGGTGATGCTGGCGCATACCGTCAACCATTGAATCCGGCGTGGCCCATTCCCCCTGTAGGAGCGGGCTTGCCCCGCGAATGGGCCGCCAAGCGGCCCCCCGATGTCAAAGCCCTTCACCCGCCATACGCCGCTCGAACTGAAACTTCCAGCGCACATACAAAAGCCCGGCAATGAACAACCCCAGGCTCACCAGCACTTCAAGCCAGCCAAACACCGCCCGCCCCGGGTCGAACGCCGCCAGCACGCCCTTGATGAAATAGATGTTCACCACGAAACACGTCCAGGCATGCGCCCGCGCGCTGCCGCTCAGCATGCCCGGCAGCAACAGCAGTAGCGGCACCAGCTCGATCGCCAGAATCACCCCGACCCGCGCCCCATGCAGGTTGGCGAACCACAGGTTGTTCACCACCAGCAGCGCGATCAAGCCAAGGTAGAAGGCCAGGCTCAATGCCCGCGTCAGGCGCAGGCGCGGGGCCAGCCATTGCAATGGCGGCAACACCTTGGGCTTTCTAGCCACGCGCGGCCTCCAGGGCCTTGGCGGTGCTTGCTAGGCGTTGGCCCAGGGCACGGCACAGGGCGATCTCGTGCGGGTCCAGTTCACGCTTGCCGTCGGCGCCGGCATGGTGGCTGGCGCCATACGGCGTGCCGCCGCCGCGGGTTTCCAGCAGCGCCGACTCGCTGTAGGGCAGGCCCATCACCAGCATGCCGTGGTGCATCAGCGGCAGCATCATCGACAGCAGGGTGGTTTCCTGGCCACCGTGCAGGCTGGCGGTGGAAGTGAATACCCCCGCGGGCTTGCCAACCAACTCGCCCCCCAGCCACAGGCTGCTGGTGCCGTCGAGGAAGTATTTCAACGGCGCTGCCATGTTGCCAAAGCGCGTTGGGCTGCCCAGCACCAGGCCGGCGCAGTGGCGCAGGTCGTCGAGGGTCGCGTACAGCGCGCCGCTGGTGGGGATGTCCGGGGCCACCGCTTCGCATTCGGTGGAAATGGCCGGCACCGTGCGCAGGCGTGCTTCCAGGCCGGCCAGCTCGATGCCGCGGGCAATGTGCCGGGCCATCTCGCTGGTGGCGCCGTGGCGGCTGTAATACAGCACCAGGATGTACGGCGCACTCACGGCAGGATCTCCAGCACCTTCTCGGGTGGGCGGCCGATCACGGCCTTGTCACCGGCGACCAGGATCGGCCGTTCGATCAGCTTGGGGTGCTGGGCCATGGCGTCGATCAGCTGCGCATCGGTGAGTGCCGGGTTGGCCAGTTCCAGGGCCTTGTATTCGTCTTCACCGCTGCGCAGCAGTTGGCGCGGGGTGATGCCCAGCTTGCCGAGCAAGGCCTTGAGGGTAGCGGCGTCGGGCGGGGTTTCCAGGTAGCGCACGATGGTCGGCGCCAGGCCGCGTTGTTCAAGCAGTTCCAGCGCGCCGCGGGATTTCGAGCAGCGCGGGTTATGATAGAGCGTCAAGTCAGTCATGTCGGGTCGCATCCAGCTGGGTGTGGCGGCTATTCTAACCGCAGCGACTGACCTATTTGCTTGAAACTTCGAGAAGGATTGACCCATGGCAAGGCGTCTGGCAGCAGTACTGGCCATCACCGCGAGCCTGTTGCTCGGTGGTTGCGGTGCCGATTACGGCATGGACCAAGATGGCAAGACGGTAAAGGCAGAACAGATCGATGGGCACTGGGTGGTGCTCAATTATTGGGCGGAGTGGTGCGGGCCGTGCCGCACCGAGGTGCCGGAACTGAACCAGGCGGCCAAGCAGTGGGCGGCCGAGGGCATCAAGGTGGTGGGGGTGAATTTCGATGGCCTGCAAGGGCCGGAGCTCAAGCAGGCGGCCGATGCGTTGGGCATCGGGTTCACCGTGCTGGCCCAGGACCCGGCCGAACGCTATGAGCTGCCACGCAGCGAGGCCTTGCCGGTGACCTACATCATCGATGACAAAGGCAAGGTGCGCGAGCAACTGATGGGCGAGCAAACCCTGGAAGGGCTGCAGGCCAAGATCAAGGCCCTCAAAGGCGCCTGACCCATTTGGGCCGCTTTGCGGCCCTTCGCGGGCGAGCCCGCTCCCACAGGTACTGTGCAAATCCCTGTGGGAGCGGGCTCGCCCGCGAAGGGCTGCAAAGCAGCCCCAATCGCCTCTAGCCTTCCTCAGGCCAGAACCGCAGCGGCTTGCCCTCGGCGGGCCAGAAGCGCAGTTGCTCGGTCTTCGACACATCCCAGCGCTGCACCGTCTCCAGCGCCTGCAGGAAGCGTTTTTCCTGCTCCATCAACGCCGGCGCGCACAACTTGCGGGTTTTGCCGACCTTGCCAAAGCTCAGTTGCTCGCCATCGAGCGTGTAGGGCGCGAACCAGTGGTTGCAGCCGGCATTGCCATAGGCGCGGCCATCGCTGGCCAGGGTCAGGGTCAGGTGGCTGTAGTCGATCAGCGGGCGTTCGCCGATCCACTCCAGCACATAGCTGCGCTCCTGTTCGAGCTTGGAAGGTTCGGCGGCGCAGCCGAGCAGGCCGCTGGCAACCAGCAGGCCGGTCAGCAGATGCTTCACTCGGCGCTCTCCTGGCAACGCGGGCACAGGTGCTTGTCGCCACGGCTGGCCCAGCCCAGCTCGGCAACACGGGCGCTGGCGGCTGGCTGGCGGGCCTGCTTGCCGAGCTTGGCGTCCACCGCGAACTCGAAGTCCAGCACCGCGTCGCAGCTGTCGCACTCAACTTTCCAGGTGAGGATTTCCAGCTCGTTGAACACCGGGCCACTGGCCACGGCAACCCACTGGCCACGCGGGTTGATCAGGTGGCGCACGCTCTCCACGGTCAGGCGCATGGCCAGGTCCTTGCTGCCCTTGAGGGTCACTACCAGGACATCGCCCTTGTGCATCGAGCCACCGTTGCCGGTGACCTGGTAACGGCCCGGCAGCAGGGCGCGGCACTCGATCAGGGTGTGTTGCGGGTTGAAAAGGGTGTAGCGGAAATCGTGCTCGACCATGGGTCCTCCAGAAATGCCGCGTATCCTAGCATCAACCGCTGACCAGATTCTGCGGATTGCCCGCCGCCCAGCGGATGATGTTGTCCAGCGTGGTGCTGGCGATCGCGGCCAGTGCTTCCTGGGTCAGGAAGGCCTGGTGGGCGGTGATGATCACGTTGGGGAAGGTCAGCAACCGGGCCAGGACGTCGTCCTGCAGCGGCTGGTCGGAACGGTCCTCGAAGAACAGCTGGGCTTCCTCTTCATACACGTCCAGGCCCAGGTAGCCGAGCTGGCCGCTTTTCAGCGCGCCGATCAGCGCCGGGGTGTCGACCAGCGCGCCGCGGCCGGTGTTGATCAGCATGGCGCCGGGCTGAAGCTGGGCCAGGCTTTGCGCATTGATCAGGTGCCGGGTGTGCTCGGTGAGCGGGCAGTGCAGGCTGATGATGCG
This sequence comes from Pantoea sp. Tr-811, assembly GCF_011752535.1. Taxonomy (NCBI): domain Bacteria; kingdom Pseudomonadati; phylum Pseudomonadota; class Gammaproteobacteria; order Enterobacterales; family Erwiniaceae; genus Pantoea; species Pantoea sp. Tr-811. The sequence goes on along the minus strand of NZ_VWXJ01000026.1, from coordinate 32,680 downwards.
CGCTTGCTGCAGCAGTTCGGGCAGCGGTAGGTAGCGGGCGCCGAGGGCCAGCAGTTGCGGGTTGGGGTAGGGGTCGTAGGCCAGTAGCTGGCAGCCGAAGCCGGCCATGATCCGGGCGAAGGCCTCGCCGATCTGCCCGGTGCCGACCACGCCGACGGTTTTGCCGTGCAGGTCGAAGCCGGTCAGCCCGTGCAAGGTGAAGTCGCCTTCGCGGGTGCGGTTGTAGGCCCGGTGCAGGCGCCGGTTCAGCGCCAGGATCAGCGCCACGGCGTGCTCGGCCACGGCGTGCGGCGAATAGGCGGGCACCCGCACCACGCTAAGGCCCAGGCGCTTGGCGGCAGCCAGGTCGACATGGTTGTAGCCGGCCGAACGCAGGGCGATCAGGCGCGTGCCACCGGCGGCCAGGTGTTGCAGCACCTGGGCGTCGAGTTCGTCGTTGATGAAGGCGCAGACCACCTCGAAGCCCTGGGCCAGGGCGGCGGTGTCCAGGGTCAGGCGGGCGGGCTGGAAGTGCAGTTCCAGGGCGCTGGCCTGGGCGGCTTGGGTGAAGCTTTCCTGGTCGTAGTGCTGGCTGCTGAACAACAGGGCGCGCATGGTGGGGGTCCTTTTAGATCAGGCGTTGGTGAGCGATTGCGCGCCGCTGCGCGGCGCATCGCGAGCTCTGCTCGCTCCTACCAAGGCGGTGGCGGGTCAGAATCGGTAGGAGCGAGCGAAGCTCGCGATGCGCCGCACAGCGGCGCTCGATCTCACAGGCGCCACATCCCTCAAACCGCCCCCAAACGCTCACGCGCTCAACCGTGCCTGGGCCGCCAGGCGGTTGATGGCGGCATCCAGCTCATCCAGCGCCTGCTGCGCCTGCGGATTCTCCTGCTTGAGCAATGTCTCGCTGCGCTGGCACGCCGCGCGCAACTGCGGCACCCCGCAATAGCGCGAAGCCCCATTCAACCGGTGCACCTGCTCGATCAGGGTAGTGCGGTCCTCGGCCTCCCGCGCGGCATGAATCGCCCTGCGGTCGCTTTCCAGCGATGCCAGCAACATCGCCAGCATGTCCGCCGCAAGGTCCGGCTTGCCAGCCGCCAGGCGCAACCCTTCGTCCGCGTCTAGCACCGGCAGCTCGTGGCCTTCGTCCTGCAACTCGGTAGCCTGCTCCAACGGCGCCGCTCCCAAGCTCAAACCGGTCCACTTCATCACCACCTGGGCCAGCTGGCGCTCGCTGATCGGCTTGGTCAGGTAATCATCCATGCCGCTGTGCAACAGCGCCCGCTTCTCGTTGGCCATGGCATGGGCGGTGAGCGCAACGATCGGCAGCGGGCTGCTGCTCTGGGTGTTTTCCCACAACCGAATTTGCTCGGTGCAGGCACGCCCGTCCATGCCAGGCATTTGCACGTCCATCAGCACCAGGTCGAAGGGCTCGGCCTGCACCGCCTGCACGGCGGTGTAGCCATTGTCGACCGCCACCACCTCGGCGCCGAGGTCTTCCAGCAAGGTCTGCACCAGCAGCAGGTTGGCGGCGTTGTCGTCGACGCACAGAATTCTCGCCCGGCGCTCGCCGCCGTGGTTGTGCCCCGGCTCGCCCAACTGGCGGCGCGGCTGCACCAGTTCCAGCAGCAGGCGGCGCAGCTTGCGCGTGCAGGTCGGCTTGGACAGCAGCTGGCCATGGCCATTGGGCAGGAAGGGGTGGTACAGCGCCTGCTCGGTGGTTGGGCACAGCACCACGCACTGGCAATTGAAGCGCTCCAGTTGCTGGTGGTACTGGCCAAGCTGCTCGGGCGAGAGGTTGCCCAAGTGGGCCCCGAGCACGGCGAACTCGAACGGCATGCCGGCCTGGAACCCGGCCTGCACGCCTTGCAGCAGTTGGTCGAAGGTGGCGAACAGGCTGACGCTCAGGCCGCAGTCCTCCAGTTGATGCTCCAGGGCCTGGCGCGCCAGTTCATGGCCGTCGACGATGGCGGCGCGGCGGCCCAGCAGCGCCTGCAACGGCTGGTCGTCGATGTCGTCGTGGGCCTTGGGCAGGCTCAGGCTGATCCAGAACTGCGAACCTTCGCCGGGTGTGCTGTCGACGCCGATCTCGCCGCCCATCTGCTCGATCAGGCGCTTGGAAATCACCAGCCCCAGGCCCGTGCCGCCTGGCTGGCGGGCCAGCGAGTTGTCGGCCTGGCTGAAGGCCTGGAACAGGGTGCGCACATCCTGGGGCGACAGGCCGATGCCGGTGTCCTGCACGCTGATGCGCAGTTGCGCACTGTCTTCATGCTCGTCTTCAAGCATGGCGCGCACGACGATGGTGCCTTCACGGGTGAACTTGATCGCATTGCTCACCAGGTTGGTGAGGATCTGCTTGAGCCGCAACGGGTCGCCGATCAGCGACGATGGCGTGTCGCGGTAGATCAGGCTGAGCAGTTCCAGCTGCTTGGCGTGGGCGGCGGGGGCGAGGATGGTCAGGGTGTCCTGAACCAGGTCGCGCAGGTTGAACGGAATGCTGTCGAGCACCAGCTTGCCGGCCTCGATCTTGGAGAAGTCGAGGATCTCGTTGATGATCCCCAGCAGGTTGTCGGCGGATTTTTCGATGGTGCTCAGGTAGTCCAGCTGCCGCGGGGTCATCTCGCTTTTCTGCAGCAGGTGGGTGAAACCGAGGATACCGTTGAGCGGGGTGCGGATTTCATGGCTCATGTTGGCCAGGAACTCCGACTTGATGCGGCTGGCCTCCAGGGCTTCCTTGCGCGCCATGTCCAGCTCGATGTTCTGGATCTCGATGGTTTCCAGGTTCTGGCGCACGTCCTCGGTGGCCTGGTCGATGCTGTGCTGCAGTTCCTCGTGGGCGCTGTGCAGGGTTTCGGCCATGCGGTTGATGCCACGGGCCAGCTCGTCCAGTTCATGGCTGCCCATGGCGGGCAGGCGTTCTTCCAGGTGCCCGTCCTTGAGCTGGTTGACCGCGTGCTTGATGCGCGCGATCGGGTTGTTGATGGTGCGGCTCATGCGCATCGCCAGCAGGCCGCTGAGGGCCAGGCAGGCGAGAATCAGCAGCACGCTGGTAAACAGGTTGCGGTAGCCACGCAGCAACATGCCATCGTGGGTCAGTTCGATCTCGACCCAGCCCAACAGGCGCTCGGCCTCGGCGGGTACGGCGTCGGTGGCAAGGTCGCGGTGGTGGCCGAACACCGGCATCAGGTAGCGGGTGGCATCGTTGCTGGTGCGCTGCAGCAACTGGGTGCCGGTGCCGCCGCTGGGCGCCTGGTTGATCATGCTTGGGCCGGCATGGGCCAGGCGGCTGCGGTCCGGGGCGAGGAAGGCCACCGCGCGCACGTCGGGCTGCTCCAGGGTTTGCGAGGCGATGCGTTCCAGCTGCGCCGGCGTCTGTTTGGCCAGGGCAGGGGCGGCCAGCGGCGCCAGCTGTTCGGCAATCATCTTGCCGCGTTGCAGCAACTGGGTGCGCAGCTGGTTCTGCTGCAGCCAGGTGAAGTAGCTGCCCAGCACCAGCGCCATCAGGCTGGCTGGCAGCAGCGCCAGCAACAGCACCCGGCTTCTGATTCCCAAACGATCGAGCACACTCGCCTCCTGTGATGTGCCTGCATGCCGTCGGCGCAGCGACGGACCAAAGCGGAAAGTTACTCCGCTGGCGGTGCTATTGCACCCTTTGTCTGCCAATTGTTGATGCACTCGCGGCATTGGTCGTGGAGCGGTTGCCTGGAAACCGGGCATGCACAATAATCGCGCAACTGAGAATGGATGGCAGTTGCCAATGAATCCTGTAACTAATCATACCTCCAGCATCCTGGCCATCGAGGACGATCCGGTCCTGGGCGCCTACCTGCACGAAGAGCTGCAGCGCGGCGGGTTCCAGGTCACCTGGTGCCGCAATGGCCTGGACGGGCTGGAGACGGCCGGCCGCCAGGCGTTCGACGTGGTGCTGATGGACATCCTGCTGCCGGGCCTGAACGGCCTGGACGCCCTGGCCGTGTTGCGCCAGCGCAGCAGCACGCCGGTGATCCTGATGTCGGCGCTGGGGGCCGAGGCCGACCGTATCAGCGGTTTCCAGCGCGGCGCCGACGACTACCTGCCCAAGCCGTTCAGCATGGCCGAGCTGCAGGTGCGCATCGAGGCGATTCTGCGCCGGGTTGCCCTGGAGCGGCGCAACCAGCCGCTGCTGGATGCCACCAGCGACCAATTGCAGTTCGACGAAGGCCTGTGCGATGTCAGCCTGGCCGGGCAGTGCGCGGGCCTGACGCCCAGCGAGTACCGCCTGCTCGACATCCTGCACCGCAACCTCGACGAGGTGCTGAGCAAGGCCTTCCTTTACCAGCAGGTGCTGCAGCGCGGCTACTCGCGGCATGACCGCAGCCTCGACATGCACGTCAGCCAGATCCGCCGCAAGCTCAAGGGCATCGGTTACCACGAGCGGCAGGTGCGCACGGTGTGGGGCAAGGGCTACGTGCTCAGTGTCGGCGAGGCAGACTGAGCCATGCTCGACCGCCATTCGCTGTTCTGGAAACTGGCCATCCTGCTGGTGGGCTTCTGCCTGCTGATGATTGGCCTGAGCTACACCTGGGGCCGGCACATGGAAACCCAGAACGCCTTTCTCGACGAGCCGGCCCGTGAGGTGCTGCGCGGCTACGCCAGCGAGGCCGAGCAGGCCTGGCGCAGCGGTGGCCGCGAAGGGCTGGACCGCTGGGTGGCGTTGATGCACGGGCGTGAACATGGCTGGGTCGGCGTGCTCGACCCTAGCCTGCGGCCCTTGAACAGCGCCGTGCTCGGCCCGGAAATCATGCAGCGGCTGACCCGCCTGCGCGGGGTGGACTGGCCGATGAGCCGGCGCAGCATCGCCCAGCCCTGGCTGCGTATTCCGTTTCCAGGGGCACCGGAGCAGGGCATGCTGATCATCGAACTGCCGCAGCGGCTGAACCCCGGGCATTACCGGGTGGCCTGGCAGGTGGTCACCAACGGCATCATTCCCGGCCTGTTCACCTTGCTGCTGTGCGTGGGCCTGTACCGCATGCTGATCGTGCCGCTGAACCAGTTGCGCGAGCAGGCCAATGCCTGGCGCGCCGACCAGCTCTCGGCGCGGCTGGACTCGCGCACCATCGCCCGCCACGACGAGTTGGGCGAGCTGGCCCGCGCCTTCGACCAGATGGCCGAGCGCCTGCAGGGCACGGTGGCCATGCAGCAGCAGTTGCTGCGCGACTTGTCCCACGAAATGCGCACGCCGCTCAGCCGCCTGCGCGTGGCCTGCGACGGCGAAACCGACCTGGCCCGCCTGCGCGAACGCCTGGTCCGCGAGGTGGACTGCATGCAGCAACTGGTGGAAGGCACCTTGCAACTGGCCTGGCAGGACGCCGAGCGGGCCCCGATGAACCTGGAGCCGATCCAGGTGCCGGCGCTGTGGGAGTTGCTGGTCGAGGATGCCCGCTACGAAAGCGGCTGGTTACCCGAGCGCCTGCGCTGCGAGGTGGCCAACCACTGCTGGGTGCAGGGCAACCTCAACCACCTGGCCCAGGCGCTGGAGAACATGCTGCGCAACGCCATCCGCCATTCGCCGGAACATGGCGTGGTGCGCCTGGGTGGGCAGCGCGAGGGCGGGTACTGGCGGTTGTGGCTGGAGGATGAAGGTGGCGGGGTGGCCGAGGAGGACCTGGAGCGGATCTTCGCGCCGTTCTCCCGGCTTGACGGCTCGCGGCCGGGTGACGGCGGGTTTGGCTTGGGGCTGAGCATCGCGCGCAGTGCGATCCAGCGCCAGGGCGGGACCTTGTGGGCTGAGAATGGCAAGCGTGGCCTGCGGCTGTGCATGCGGTTGCCGGTGCATGTGCCGGCCCCAGCGCGGGACAAGCCCGCGCCTACAGGGGTACCGCAAGCCCTGTAGGCGCGGGCTTGCCGTGAAGCAGGCGACACCCTTATAGCGTGTAGCTATAGCAACCACAGATTGCGTGATATGGCCGCAGGAGGTTTGCCGGTATGATAGGCGCCCCTGCCGTCCGGATTGTGAAATACGCCATGACCTTGCAGTACCCAACCATCGCCGATTGCGTCGGCAATACGCCCCTGGTTCGCCTGCAGCGCATTGCTGGGGAAACCAGCAATACCCTCCTGCTCAAGCTCGAAGGTAACAATCCCGCCGGCTCCGTGAAAGACCGCCCGGCGCTGTCGATGATCACCCGCGCCGAACTGCGCGGCCAGATCAAGCCGGGCGACACCCTGATCGAAGCCACCTCCGGCAACACCGGCATCGCCCTGGCCATGGCGGCGGCGATCAAGGGCTACAAGATGATCCTGATCATGCCCGACAACTCCACCGCCGAACGCAAGGCGGCCATGACCGCCTACGGCGCCGAGCTGATTCTGGTGACCAAGGAAGAGGGCATGGAAGGCGCTCGCGACCTTGCCGAGAAGCTGCAGGCCGAAGGCCGCGGCCTGGTGCTGGACCAGTTCGCCAATGGCGACAACCCGATCGCCCACTACACCAGCACTGGCCCGGAGATCTGGCAGCAGACCCAGGGCAACATTACCCATTTCGTCAGCTCCATGGGCACCACCGGTACCATCATGGGCTGCTCGCAGTACCTCAAGGAACAGAACCCCAACGTGCAGATCGTCGGCCTGCAGCCGATGGAAGGTTCGGCCATTCCCGGCATCCGCCGCTGGCCGGAGGAGTACCTGCCGAAAATTTTCGACGCCACCCGCGTCGACCGCGTGGTCGACATGTCCCAGCAGGAAGCCGAGGACACCACCCGCCGCCTTGCCCGTGAAGAGGGCATTTTCTGTGGCGTGTCTTCCGGCGGTGCGGTGGCGGCGATGTTGCGCCTGTCCCGCGAAGTGGAAAATGCCGTGATGGTTGCGATCATCTGCGACCGCGGCGACCGATACCTGTCCACCGGCCTGTTCGACCCGAGCTAAATGTCAAAGAAGAAAAGCAACACCGGCCTGCGCTTCCAGCCGGCCGGTGGCAACCGCAGGCCCCAGGTTCCCGTGGGCAAGAAGCAGCGCCTGGACATCGAGCGCCTGGCCGGTGACGGCCGGGGCATCGCTTTCCTCGAAGGGCGCACCTGGTTCGTCAGTGGCGCACTGGCCGGCGAAGCGGTCGAAGCGCGCGTGCTCAATGCCCGTGGCAAGGTGGTCGAGGCGCGCCTGGAGCGCGTGCTGCAAGCCAGCCCCGAGCGCCGCCAGGCGCCGTGCCGCCACTACGAGCGTTGCGGTGGCTGCAACCTGCAGCACCTGCCCCATGACGCCCAGCTGGCGCTCAAGCAGCGCACCTTGGCCGAGCAACTGCAACGGGTGGCAGGCGTGCAGCCCGAGGAATGGGCCGCGCCCCTGAGCGGGCCGGAATTCGGTTACCGGCGCCGGGCGCGGGTGGCGGTGCGCTGGGACGTCAAGGCCAAGCGGCTGGACGTAGGTTTCCGCGCCGAGGCCAGCCAGGACATCGTCGCCATCGACGACTGCGCCGTGCTGGTACAGCCTTTGCAAACTACTCTCCGTCATTTGCCCACCGCGCTGCGCTCGTTGGGCAAGCCGCAGGCGATTGGCCATGTGGAGCTGTTCAGCGGCACCGCAGACGCGCTGCTGGTGCGCCATGTGGCGCCGCTGCCGGAGGAGGACCTGGCGCGCTTGCAGGCGTTCTGCGAGCAGGCCAACGCGCAGCTCTGGCTGCAAGGCGAAGGGGAACCGGCACCGGTGCAGGCGGACGCCAAACTGGGCTTTGCCCTGGCGCCCTGGCAGCTGGAACTGGCGTGGCGCCCGGGCGATTTCGTCCAGGTCAACGCCCAGGTCAACACGGCAATGATCGAGCAGGCCCTGGCCTGGCTCGCGCCGCAGGCCGACGAGCGAGTGCTGGACCTGTTCTGTGGCCTGGGCAACTTCGCCCTGCCACTGGCGCGCCAGGCCCGTGAGGTGGTGGCGGTGGAAGGTGTGCAGGCCATGGTCGATCGGGCCGCGGCCAATGCCCGGGAAAACAATGTGCATAATGCACGCTTTTTTCAGGCCGATTTATCGCAGCCTTTGGCAGGTGCCGGATGGGCCGCCGAGGGCTTTTCTGCGGTACTCTTGGATCCACCGCGCGACGGTGCGTACGAGGTGGTGCAAGGCATCGCCCGGCTCAACGCCAGGCGGCTGGTGTATGTATCGTGCAACCCGGCCACGCTGGCGCGAGACGCCCAGGTGCTGGTCGGCCAGGGGTACCGGTTAAAAAGGGCCGGGATTCTCGACATGTTTCCTCAGACGGCGCATGTCGAGGCCATGGCGTTATTCGAAGTGGGCTAGCAGGCTGGCCCCTTGGTGTGGCTTCCAGGGAGTGGAGGTCGCACGGTGATAGCCAGCGCACCCGTGTGGTGCGCTGTATGGAAAGGTAAAACAAAGATGGTACAGGTGAGAGTGCACCAGCCGGTCAACACCGACGGCAGTATCAATCTCGATGCATGGCTCGATCATGTGGTGAGCGTCGATTCGGCACTGGATCGCGTGGCGCTCAAGGAGGCGTGCGACTTCACCCAGGAGATCGAGAAGAAGGGCAACCCGGCCAAGCATTCCTGGGCCGACGGTACGTCCAGCTTCCAGGCGGGCCTGGAAATCGCCGAAATCCTTGCCGACCTCAAGCTCGACCAGGATTCGCTGGTGGCGGCGGTTATCTACCGTTCGGTACGCGAAGGCAAGGTGACCCTGGCCGAGGTTGGCCAGCGTTTCGGCCCGGTGGTGTCCAAGCTGATCGACGGCGTGCTGCGCATGGCCGCCATCAGTGCCAGCCTCAGCCCGCGCCAGTCGCTGGTGCTGGGTTCGCAGGCGCAGGTGGAGAACCTGCGCAAGATGCTCGTGGCCATGGTCGACGACGTGCGCGTGGCGCTGATCAAGCTGGCCGAGCGTACCTGCGCGATCCGCGCGGTGAAGGCCGCCGATGACGAAAAACGCCTGCGCGTGGCGCGCGAGGTGTTCGACATCTATGCGCCGCTGGCCCACCGCCTGGGCATCGGCCATATCAAGTGGGAGCTGGAAGACCTGTCCTTCCGCTACCTGGAGCCCGACCAGTACAAGCAGATCGCCAAGCTGTTGCACGAGCGCCGGCTGGACCGCGAGCGCTTCATCAGCGACGTGATGAACCAGCTGCAGAACGAGCTGTTGGCCACCGGGGTCAAGGCCGACATCAGCGGCCGGGCCAAGCACATCTATTCGATCTGGCGCAAAATGCAGCGCAAGGGCCTGGAATTCAGCCAGATCTACGACGTGCGCGCAGTGCGTGTGCTGGTGCCGGAGGTGCGTGACTGCTACACCGCGCTGGGCATCGTGCATACCCTGTGGCGGCACATCCCCAAGGAATTCGACGACTACATCGCCAACCCCAAGGAAAACGGCTACCGCTCGCTGCACACCGCGGTGATCGGCCCCGAGGGCAAGGTGCTGGAAGTGCAGATCCGTACCCACGGCATGCACGAGGAAGCGGAACTGGGCGTGTGCGCCCACTGGCGCTACAAGGGCACCGACGTCAAGCCAAGCTCCAACCACTACGAAGAGAAGATTTCCTGGCTGCGCCAGGTGCTGGAGTGGCACGAGGAGCTGGGCGACATCGGCGGCCTGGCCGAGCAGCTGCGGGTCGACATCGAGCCCGACCGGGTTTACGTGTTCACCCCGGACGGCCATGCCATCGACCTGCCCAAGGGCGCCACGCCGCTGGACTTCGCCTACCGGGTGCACACCGAGATTGGCCACAACTGCCGGGGCGCCAAGATCAACGGGCGCATCGTGCCGTTGAACTACAGCCTGCAGACCGGCGAGCAAGTGGAGATCATCACCAGCAAGCACGGCAACCCGAGCCGCGACTGGCTGAACTCCAACCTGGGCTACGTCACCACCTCGCGGGCGCGGGCGAAGATCGTCCACTGGTTCAAGCTGCAGGCACGTGACCAGAACGTCGCCGCCGGCAAGACCCTGCTCGAACGTGAGCTCAGCCGCCTGGGCCTGCCGCAGGTGGACTTCGAGCGCCTGGCCGAGAAAACCAACGTCAAAACCGCCGAGGACATGTTCGCCTCGCTCGGCGCCGGCGACCTGCGCCTGGCGCACCTGGTCAACGCTGCCCAGCAATTGCTCGAACCCGAGCGCATCGAGCAGATCGAGCTGGTGCCGCGCAAGCCCACCGGCCCGCGCACCGGCAAGCGTGGCGATATCCAGATCCAGGGCGTTGGCAACCTGCTGACGCAGATGGCCGGGTGCTGCCAGCCGCTGCCGGGCGATGCCATCGTTGGCTACATCACCCAGGGCCGCGGGGTCAGCATCCACCGCCAGGACTGCGCCTCGGTGCTGCAATTGGCCGGGCGTGAGCCGGAGCGCATGATCCAGGTGAGCTGGGGGCCGATCCCGGTGCAGACCTACCCGGTCGACATCGTGATCCGCGCCTACGACCGCCCAGGCCTGCTGCGCGATGTGTCGCAGGTGCTGCTCAACGAGAAGATCAACGTGCTGGCGGTGAACACCCGCTCGAACAAGGAAGACAACACCGCGCTGATGTCGCTGACCATCGAAATTCCGGGCCTGGATGCGCTGGGGCGCTTGCTGGGCAGGATTTCGCAGTTGCCGAACATCATCGAGACGCGGCGTAACCGTACCCCTTGAGACCGCGGCGCCTGCTTCGCGGGCAAGCCCGCTCCCACAGGGATAGGTGCAAGTTTCAAGCTCTGCACTTCACCTGTGGCAGCGGGCTAGCCCGCGAAGAAGGCTCCACCGAAGGACCTGCTTAACATGACCTACACCCTCGAAGACCTGCTGCACCTCATGGCCCGCCTGCGCGACCCGCAGTACGGCTGCCCATGGGACCTGAAGCAGGACTACGCAAGCATCGTCCCGCACACGATCGAGGAGGCCTACGAAGTGGCCGACACCATCGAGCGCGGCGACTTCGAGCACCTGCAGGGCGAGCTGGGCGACCTCTTGTTCCAGGTGGTCTACTACAGCCAGCTGGCCCGCGAGGAAGGGCGCTTCGAATTCGACGGCGTGGTCGACAGCATCACCCGCAAGCTGATTCGCCGCCACCCGCACGTGTTCCCCACCGGCGAACTCTACGCCCCGCTGGACACCCCCAGCCTGAACGAAGCCCAGGTGAAGTCGCGCTGGGAGGAAATCAAGGCCGAGGAGCGCGCGGAAAAAACCACCCCCGAACAGCTGTCGCTGCTCGATGACGTGCCAGCGGCATTGCCGGCGCTGTCGCGTGCGGCCAAACTGCAAAAGCGTGCGGCCACCGTCGGTTTCGACTGGCCTGCCGCGCTGCCGGTGCTGGACAAGGTGCGCGAGGAACTCGACGAAGTGTTGCAGGCCATGGCCGACAACGACGCCGATGCCCTCGAAGATGAAGTGGGCGACTTGCTGTTCGCCGCCGTCAACCTGGCCCGCCACCTCAAGCAAGACCCGGAAAATGCCCTGCGCCGCGCCAACCGCAAGTTCGAGCGGCGTTTTCGCTTCATCGAACAAGCGCTGCGCGACAGCGGTCGGCCGATTGAAGCCTGTAACCTTGACGAGCTGGACGCCCTTTGGGGTGAAGCCAAGCGTCAGGAAAAGAACCTGCCCAGCTGCGGCTGAGCGGCTGCATAAGTGAGTGAAAATCCATGAGTCTTTCCCTTCGCGACCAATTGCTCAAAGCCGGCCTGGTCAACCAGAAACAGGTCTCGCAGACCAACAAGGCTGAAAAGAAACAGAAACGCCTGGAGCACAAGGGCCAGGTTGAAGTCGACGACAGCCAGCAGCGCATCGCCAAGGAAGCGATGGCCGAAAAAGCCAAGCGCGACCAGGAGCTGAACCGTCAGCAGCAGGAAAAGGCCGAGCAGAAGGCCCGTGTGGCGCAGATCAAGCAGGTGATCGAAGCCACCCGCCTGCCGAAGCTGACCACCGAGGACTACTACAACTTCGTCGATGACAAGAAGGTCAAGCGCATCGCCGTCAACGCCCTGATGCGCACCCGGCTGAGCAACGGGGCGCTGGCCATCGTTTCCCACGCCGGTGGCTACGAGGTGATTCCGCGTGAAGCTGCGGTGAAGATCCAGGAGCGCGACCCTAGCCGCATCCTGCTGCTCAACACCCATGTCGAGGAAGCGGACGAGGACGATCCGTACGCGGCCTACAAGATTCCGGACGACCTGATGTGGTAAACACGAAAAACCCCGCCTCGGCGGGGTTTTTCATGGGAAGACGGTGTCATTGCGTGGTGCGCTGGTTTTCCAGGTCTTCGAGCTCCACGCGGTATTGGTGGGCTTCCTGTTCGTTGTGGAACATCCCGACCAATTGGCCTTGTTGGTGCACATCCCAAATCCGCAGGCCAGCAGCCTGGCCTTCGTGGGACATTTTCGATTCGTCGCGTTCGGTTACTTTGACAGTCATCGTTAAACTCCACTGCTTGAGTTGTCTGCGACACTGTGTCGCACAACCCCTTTATAGAATTTGTTAGCAGGCTAAGTAAATAAAACCGCGATGAAACTATCTTCATGAAACCCCGGAACGCAGAGCGCCTGCCAGGCATGTACCGTTTCTGATGACGCATCGCGAGCTTTGCTCGCTCCTACAGGGCCATGAACGGATCGCTCTGGTAGGAGCGAGCACGGCGGCGCCAACCACGCGCATAAAAAAGCCCCGCACAAGGCGGGGCTTCGCAAACCCAGGGCTTGAGCCCGCTCAGTTACCTTTCACCGACTTGCCGTCGACCGTGCCATCCTGCAGCACGATCACATACTCCTTGCCATCGGTTTCCACCTGGCGCAGTTGCACCAGCAGGTAATCCCAATCCTTGGCGAACCACAACTCGGTCACGCGCTTGTTCTGGCTGGGCGCACGCACGCGCTCGACCTTCACCGCCTCGACCTGGCCGGTCTTGGTGGTGACCTTCTCGGTGCCGAGCACGCGGAAGTCGTAGTTGTCGATCTCGTCGCCATCGACCACCTGGTAGGTCATGCTCTTCTTGCCGGCGGCCACATCGTGCTGCAGTGCCAGCTGGTAGGACGACTTGTCCAGCACGCCACGGTTGAGCGGCAGGCTGATGGCATCCTTGCGGTCGGTGCCAGTGATTTTCTTGGCGGTCCAGTCGAAGGTCAGGTCAACGGTCTTGGCCTTGCCCAAGCCACCGCGCTCGAAGTGGTACTTCTGCGGCAGCAGGGTGTCGTTGTCCATGCGCAGGGTGCTTTGCTCGGTCAGGCTGGCGATCATCATGGACGCCTTGAAATCAAGGTTCCAGCTGCCGTCCTTGTTCTTGACCAGGCTACGCTCGGCGGTGCCGCTCATGGGCAGCTGCTTCCAGTCAGCGGTGTAGCTGGCCGCGAACGGCTTCAGGTCAGCTGCCTGGAGGGGCAGGGCGAGCACGGCGAGAGCCATTAGCAGGGCGCGACGCATAAATTCTCCTAAGGTCGGATCAGGTGACCACTGGCCGGCAGCGGTTGGTCATCCAGTAAGGCACCCTGTTCGCCCAGGCGCAAGCGCCCCTGCGCAAACCAGTGCACCGCCAACGGGTAGATCTGGTGTTCCTGATGGTGGACCCGTTGGGCCAGGCTTTCCACCGTGTCATCAGACACCACCGGTATTACAGCCTGTACGACCAGAGGCCCGCCATCGAGTTCCTCGGTGACGAAGTGCACGCTGCAGCCATGTTCGGCATCGCCTGCTTCCAGTGCCCGGCGGTGGGTATGCAGGCCCTTGTAGCGGGGCAGCAGCGACGGGTGGATGTTGAGCAGGCGGCCCTGGTAGTGGCGCACGAAGCCGCCACTGAGGATGCGCATGAAGCCGGCCAGCACCACCAGGTCGGGGGCGAAGCCGTCGATGCGCGCCATCAGCGCGGCATCGAAGGCTTCACGGCCGTCGAACTGGGTGTGGTCGAGCACGACGGTGTCGATGCCCGCCGCCTCGGCCCGTTGCAGGCCATAGGCGTCGGCGCGGTTGGACACCACCGCGGCGATGCGCACCGGGCTGCCCTCAGCGCGGCAACTGTCGATCAACGCTTGCAGGTTGCTGCCGGAACCCGACAGCAGTACCACGACATTGCAGGGCTTGCTCGGCATCAGTATGCCTTGAGGTTCAGCAGCTCGACCTGGGCAGCACCTTCGGCAGCCTCGGCGATGTGGCCGATGACCCATGGCTGCTCACCGGCAGTGCGCAGTTCGTTCAGGGCGGCGTCGACCTGGCCCTGGGCCACGCAGATGACCATGCCCACGCCGCAGTTCAGCACGCGGTGCATTTCGTGCTCGTCGACGTTGCCTTTTTCCTGCAGGAAGTCGAACACCGCCGGGCGCTGCCAGCTGGCCACGTCAACCACGGCCTGGGCGTTTTTCGGCAGTACGCGCGGGATGTTGTCCAGCAGGCCGCCACCGGTGATGTGGGCCATGGCCTTGACGGCGCCGGTGTTCTTGATCAGCTGCAGCAGCGGCTTGACGTAGATGCGGGTTGGCGCCATCAGCAGGTCGGTCAGTGGCTTGCCGTCGAGCTGGGTGTTCTCGATGTCGGTGCCGGACACTTCGAGGATCTTGCGGATCAGCGAGTAGCCGTTGGAGTGCGGGCCCGAGGACGGCAGGGCGATCAGCGCGTCGCCGGTGGCAACCTTGGAACCGTCGATGATCTCGGCCTTTTCCACCACGCCGACGCAGAAGCCGGCCAGGTCGTAGTCTTCGCCTTCGTACATGCCTGGCATCTCGGCGGTTTCGCCGCCAACCAGCGAGCAGCCTGCCAGTTCACAGCCGGCGCCGATGCCGGTGACCACGGTGGCGGCCACGTCGACGTTCAGCTTGCCGGTGGCGTAGTAGTCGAGGAAGAACAGCGGCTCGGCGCCGCAGACCACCAGGTCGTTGACGCACATGGCGACCAGGTCCTGGCCGATGCTGTCGTGCTTGTTCAGGTTCAGGGCCAGGCGCAGCTTGGTGCCGACGCCGTCGGTGCCGGAGACCAGCACCGGCTGCTTGTAGCCGGCCGGGATCTCGCAGAGGGCGCCGAAGCCGCCCAGGCCACCCATGACTTCAGGGCGTGCGGTGCGTTTTGCCACGCCCTTGATGCGTTCGACCAGTGCTTCGCCGGCGTCGATGTCTACACCGGCGTCCTTGTAGCTCAGGGAGGGTTGCTTGCTCATTGATCCAGGCCTTTAAGAGGGAGGGATTCGTAAAAACGACCAAGACGGCCAAGGCCGGCTGGAAAGCGGCGGCTGCCTGAAACGTCAGTGGTCTGTGAAGGCGCGCGATTTTATCAGGGTTGCCGTGCAGCGGCCATCCTCAGGCCGACGGGCAGGGCATGAAAATGGGGATAAATCGTGTTGCCCCCCCGAAATAAGTGTAGGAGCGAGCGCAGCTCGCGATGCGCCGCCCAGGCGCCGCTCGATCTCCCGGCCACTGAACCTGTAAAGCCAAACACCTGTCAGACCCAACACATCCCCCCACCCCCTTATCTTTCACCCCTAGCGACTGGTTACCTGCTGCCCCCGTGTATAAGGTATAGGCATTGCGGTAAAAGGACAGGAATCCCCCATGCGTTCAATCACCATTCTGGCAGCCAGTTGCCTGGCCCTGATTTCGCTCACCGCCCAGGCTGAAAATGTCTCCGGGCTCTACCAGGTCCACCAACCGCTCGAAGGGCAGGGCGCCGAAGCCCGCACTGCTGCCACCGCCAAGGCCTTCGAAACCCTGGTGCTGCGCCTGACCGGCGACCCGAAGGCTGCGCAGAACCCGGCCCTGGCCGAGCTGCGCAAAGACCCGCAGCGTATCGTCAACCAGGTCGGCACCGAAGCTGGGCCGCCAGAGGCGGTGTTGGTCGAGTTCGACCCGGGCAGCACCGAGCAGGCCCTGCGCAAGGCGGGCCTGGCCCTGTGGGGCAGCAACCGGCCGTCAATCCTCAGCTGGTGGCTGAACGACAGCGCCGAGGGCAGTAACCTGGTCGGCGATGGCCAGGCCAGTGCCCAACCGCTGCGCCACGCCGCGCAGCACCGTGGGTTGCCGTTGCGCCTGCCGTTGGCCGACCTGCAGGAGCAACTGGTGGCCAATGCCAAGCAGCTCGAAGGCAACGACCCCGCGCCCCTGCGTGAGGCGGCCGAGCGCTATGGCGCCGATGCCCTGCTGGCTGTGCATGCCCAGCAAGCCGATGGCAAGTGGCAGGGCAAATGGCAGCTGTGGCTGGGTAACCAGCGTGAGCAGGGCACTGCCGAGGGCGCCGACCAGGCGGCCCTGGCCGATGCGGTGATGCTGGCGGTGAGCAACCGCCTGGCGCCACGCTACGTCACCAAGCCTGGCAGCAGTGGCCAGGTACAACTGCAGGTACAAGGCATGAACCTGCAGCGCTATGCCGAACTCAGCCGCGTGCTCGAACCCTATGGCCCACACCTGCAATTGGCCGAGGGTGGCACCCTGACCTATGCCGTCAGCGGCAGCCCTGAGCAGTTGCGTGCCCAGCTTGGCCTGGCCAAGTTGCAGGAAGTGCCGGCCGAGCAGGCGCCTGCCACGCCGGCGCCGGCCGCCCCAGGGACAACGCCTGGCACGAACCCGCCGCCCGCCGCGGCCAAGCCGTTCGACGGCCTGCGTTTTCACTGGTAAGGAGTACCGTTGGTGACTGATATGCGCCGCTGGATCTTGATCGGCACGGGTTTGCTGGTACTCGTGCTTCTTTATAGCCTGCACAACATCCTCACCCCGTTCCTGGTGGGCATCCTGCTGGCCTACATGGCCGACCCACTGGTCGATCGCCTGGAGCGCCTGGGCCTGTCGCGCACCTGGGGCGTGGTGGTGGTGTTCGGGTTGATCACCCTGGTACTGATGGCACTGCTGCTGGTGCTGGTGCCGATGCTGGCCAAGCAGCTGGTGCGCCTGTACGAGTTGGCGCCGCAGATCCTCGACTGGCTGCAGCACGTGGCCTTGCCCTGGGTGCAGCACAAGCTGGGCCTGGCCGATGGCTTCTGGAAGTTCGACAAGATCAAGGCCGCCATCGGCGAGCACATGGGCCAGACCACCGACATCGTCGGCGTGGTGCTGTCCCAGGCGACCGCGTCGAGCCTGGCATTGATCGCCTGGCTGGCGAACATGGTGCTGATCCCCGTGGTGGGCTTCTACCTGCTGCGCGACTGGGACCTGATGATGGCCAAGCTGCGCAGCCTGCTGCCGCGCCAGCGGGAGGAGCAGGTGGTGAGCCTGGCGGGCGAGTGCCACGAGGTACTGGGGGCGTTCGTGCGTGGGCAACTGCTGGTGATGGTCGCCCTGGGCATCATCTATTCGGCAGGCTTGATGCTGGTTGGCCTGGAGCTGGGGCTGTTGATCGGCATGCTGGCGGGGCTGGCGGCCATCGTGCCGTACATGGGCTTCATCATCGGCATTGGCGCGGCGTTGCTGGCGGGGCTGTTCCAGTTCGGCGGCGACCTGTACCCGATGCTGGGCATCGTGGCGGTGTTCATGGTCGGCCAGGCGCTGGAGGGGATGGTGCTGACCCCGTTGCTGGTGGGCGACCGCATCGGCCTGCACCCGGTGGCGGTGATCTTCGCCATTCTTGCCGGTGGCGAGTTGTTCGGCTTCACCGGCGTGCTGCTGGCGCTGCCGGTGGCGGCGGTGATCATGGTGCTGCTGCGGCATGTGCACGATCTGTATAAGGAATCGGACATGTATGGGGGTGATCCTGACCCGGATCTTTGATGACAGCAGGGGCCCGAGGTGAAATCTTCAACGCCCAGGCCCCTCGCCACACACCGCAACTCGTTGATTTTCCTTGCGCTATCTGCCTGCGTGATTGTGCGCCCCGCAATGCGGGTATAGACTTTGCACATTGTTCACCAAAGGCCCCCTGCGGTCGTCCCGACTGCCCGCGAGCATGAAACCACCGATCCAGTTGCCCCTGGGTGTGCGCCTGCGCGATGACGCCACCTTCATCAACTACTATCCGGGCGCCAATGCCGCGGCGTTGGGCTATGTCGAGCGGCTATGCGAAGCCGATGCCGGCTGGACCGAGAGCCTCATCTACCTGTGGGGCAAGCAGGGCGTTGGCCGCAGCCACCTGTTGCAGGCCGCCACCCACCGCTTCCAGCAGCGCGGCGAACCGGCCGTGTACCTGCCGCTGGCGCAACTGCTCGACCGCGGCGTGGAACTGCTCGACTACCTGGCCCAGTACGAACTGGTGTGCATCGACGACCTGCACGTGATCGCCGGCAAGGCGGATTGGGAAGAGGCCATGTTCCACCTCTTCAACCGCCTGCGCGACAGCGGCCGGCGCCTGCTGCTGGCGGCCTCTGCGTCGCCCCGCGAACTGCCGATCAAGCTGCCCGACCTCAAGTCGCGGTTGACCTTGGCCCTGGTCTTTCAGATGCGCGGCCTGTCCGATGAAGACAAGCTGCGCGCCCTGCAGCTGCGCGCCTCGCGCCGTGGCCTGCACCTGACCGACGAAGTCGGCCATTTCATCCTTACCCGTGGCACGCGCAGCATGAGCGCGCTGTTCGACCTGCTCGAACGGCTCGATCAAGCCTCACTGCAGGCACAACGCAAGCTGACCATCCCGTTCCTGAAGGAAACCCTCGGCTGGTAAAGCCCGTAAACACTGGGCTCTGAGGGGCAAAACGAAAAAGTCACATCTTTTTCGATAAAATTTGCAAATGGCCGTGATAGAGGGCATAGTTTCCCCCTTCTAAAGGATTACAGACACGGTCGTGCCCATGCTGAAGCGCTTCGCACCCCTCGTGCCCCTCGCACTCGTGACCCTGCTTTTTGGCTGCGCGGCCCAAGGCCCGATTTCCCAGCCTCAGGATCACACCCCGGTTGCCTCGCAATCGGTTACCAAGGCCCATGCTTCTGCTTCTTCCGTTTTCGGCGAAGAAGAACAGGCCACCGAAGATGACCTGGAGGCCTTCTCCAGCAGCAAGCCTTATCAGCTCCCGGTGCTGGCCGACAGCATCCTTGAGCGTGGCATGTCGCTGATCGGCACCCGCTACCGCTTCGGTGGTACCTCGGAAGCGTCCGGTTTCGACTGCAGTGGCTTCATCGGCTACCTGTTCCGCGAAGAGGCCGGCATGAACCTGCCGCGCTCCACCCGCGAAATGATCAACGTCGATGCGCCCAAGGTAGCCCGCAACAAGCTCAAGCCGGGTGACCTGCTGTTCTTCAGCACCAATGGCCGTGGCCGCGTCAGCCATGCCGGCATCTACCTGGGTGACAACCAGTTCATCCACTCCAGCAGCCGCCGCAGCGGCGGTGTGCGCATCGACAGCCTCGGTGACCGCTACTGGAGCAAGACCTTCATCGAAGCCAAGCGCGCCTTGGCCATGGCGCCGACCACCAATATCGCGCGCAACTGATATCAAAATGATGTACCCTGCCACGGCGGCGTAGCTGAAAAAGCTCGCCGCCGTGCGCATTTACAGAAAGCGTCTAATCTAAATTCTCAACTCTTTTTCGGCTGCGGCCCTGCGGTCTCAGACAGGATGTTCTGGCCATGGCGATGATGGCGCGCTTCGCATTCCTTTCCCTGGTGGCACTGCTTGCCGCCTGCTCCAGCCGTGCCCCGGCGCCGGCCCCCGTGGTGCAGCCACGCATTACCTATAGCCAACCCGAAGGCTCGCCCCTGGCAGACGACGTGCTGATCCGCGCGATTGGCCTGGTCGGCACGCCATACCGCTGGGGCGGCAACACCCCGGACTCGGGCTTTGATTGCAGCGGCCTGATCGGCTACGTGTACCGCGACGCGGCCGGCATCAGCCTGCCGCGCTCCACGCGGGAGATGATCGTGATGCGCGCGCCAACCGTGGACATCAACGCGCTGCAGTCCGGCGACCTGGTGTTCTTCGCCACGGGCGGTGGTTCACAGGTCAGCCATGCGGGCATCTACGTGGGCGAGGGGCGCTTCGTGCATGCGCCTTCCACCGGCGGCACGGTGCGCCTGGACTACCTGTCCAACAGCTATTGGTCCAAGGCCTACCTGCAGGCCAAGCGCGTGATCCCGCAGGGTAATCTGGCGCAGAACCGCTGAAACACTGCCCGGCTCACGCCTGCTTGAGCAGCAGCGCCACGCCGGGGTAGTACTGGCCCATCTGGTTGTGCAGCTTGCGGTAGGCATAGGGGAAGTACCAGGCGATGGCGCAGGCGTTGTGCTTCTGCAGGTCTTCCACCAAGTCTTGCAGCTCCTCGGGGCTGGCGTGTTGGCCAACTTTCCACGGGGTGATGAACAGCGCACCGGCGCGCAACTGGCTGGCGTAGGCCATGTGCCGGGCGATGCTGGTGGTTTCCTGCAGGGCTGCGGCCATGTCCAGGCGCGCGACCTTCGGCCAGCGCTGGCTCACGCTCAGGTACAGCGCCTCCTCGGCGCTGCAGATCGACAGGTCGCAGCGCCCCTCCAGCTCACCCTCGTCGCGCTGCTTGTTGCTGGCAAACTGTTGCAGGGTGGCCAGCTCGGCCTGCCAGGCAGCGGCGGCGAGCATTCCGGTGTTGGTCTGGATGCCGTGCCAGTAGGGCGCTTCGGCATCACCGTTGAACTGGTTGAAACGGTCGATGCAGTCGACCCAGCGCTCCAGTACCGGGCTTAGGAACTCCAGGCGTGGGTTGTTGATGATCTGGCCTTGCATGCGGCGCACTCCTGTTGTCGTTGTGATAGCGTCGTGCCGAAAATGATGGCCATGTGATATCACCTTGCTCAGTGTGGCACAAGCCGACGGATCGGCCATTGATCCAGGCCACTTTTGCCAGTGCGCGGCGGCGGGGTTCGATTGACGGTCCCGGTGCAACCCTCTAACCTTCGCGCGTGTTTCAGGTGCCCTGCCAGCCCCCACTGGGCAGGGTGAAACTGGGAAGCCGGTGGCCGCCAACAAGGCGCGAATCCGGCGCTGCCCCCGCAACGGTAGGTGAGTCGAAGCTGCGCACAGCCACTGGGTGAACCCCTGGGAAGGCGCGCAGGCTCCGGGCCAAGGCCCGCTCACAAGCCCGGAGACCGGCCTGAAACTGCCAACGGCATCACGGAGGGTGATGCGCGGTGCACCGTGGCTTGTGCCATTGCTCCTGCGCGTTCTCCGTTTGCCTGCCTTTTACCTGCCGTCGCTGTTCACGCGGCGCCAGCCTGCGGAGAACCCTTCATGAGCGAACCCACCGAACGCGACGAACGCCACCTGGCGCGCATGCAGCGCAAGAAGGCGATCATCGACGAGCGCATTGCCAATTCCCCCAACGAATGCGGCCTGCTGCTGGTGCTCACCGGCAATGGCAAGGGCAAGAGCAGCTCGGCCTTCGGCATGCTCGCCCGCGCCCTGGGCCACGGCATGCACTGCGGCGTGGTGCAGTTCATCAAAGGCCGCAACAGCACCGGCGAGGAGCTGTTCTTCCGCCGCTTCCCCGAGCAGGTGCGCTACCACGTGATGGGCGAAGGCTTCACCTGGGAAACCCAGGACCGCCAGCGCGACATCGCCGCTGCCGAAGCTGCCTGGGCGGTTTCGCGCCAGTTGCTGCAAGACCCAAGCGTGCAGTTCGTGGTGCTCGATGAACTGAACATCGCCCTCAAGCACGGCTACCTCGACCTGGACCAGGTGCTGAGCGACATCCAGGCCCGCCCACCGATGCAGCACGTCATCGTCACCGGCCGCGCGGCCAAGCCCGAAATGATCGAACTGGCCGATACCGTGACTGAAATGGGCATGCTCAAGCACGCCTTCCAGGCCGGTATTCGCGCGCAGAAGGGCGTTGAGCTGTGAGTGAAATGCGCAGCTGCCCGGCAGTGCTGATCGCAGCACCTGCCTCCGGCCAGGGCAAGACCACCGTCACCGCCGCCCTGGCACGCCTGCACCGCAACCTCGGGCGCAAGGTGCGGGTGTTCAAGTGCGGCCCGGACTTTCTCGATCCGATGATCCTCGAACGGGCCAGCGGCGCGCCGGTGTACCAGCTCGACCTGTGGATGATTGGCGCCGAGGAAAGCCGTCGGCTGCTGTGGGAAGCGGCAGCCGACGCCGACCTGATTCTTATCGAAGGGGTGATGGGGTTGTTCGACGGCACCCCGTCCAGTGCCGACCTGGCGCGCCACTTCGGTGTGCCGGTGCTGGCGGTGATCGACGGTACGGCGATGGCCCAGACCTTTGGCGCCCTGGCCCTGGGGCTGGCGCGCTACCAGGCCGACCTGCCGTTCGCCGGTGTGCTGGCCAACCGGGTCGGCAGCCTGCGCCATGCGCAGTTGCTCGAAGGCAGCCTGACCGAGGGCCTGCGTTGGTATGGCGGGCTGTCGCGTGAGCGTGGTATCGAACTGCCCAGCCGCCACCTGGGGCTGGTTCAGGCCAGTGAACTGAATGACCTGGATGCCCGCCTGGACGCCGCGGCCCAAGCGCTGGGCGCCAGTTGCGATGCGGCGCTGCCACCGCCGGTAGCCTTTGCTGCACCTGCGCCGCAGCAGGGCAGTGCTGCCTTGAGTGGCGTGCGTATCGGCGTGGCACGGGACGAGGCGTTCGCCTTCACCTATGGCGCCAACCTCGACCTGCTGCGCAGCCTCGGCGCGCAGTTGGTGTTCTTCTCGCCGTTGCACGACCGTGAACTGCCTGCAGTAGACAGCCTCTACCTGCCAGGCGGCTACCCGGAGCTGCACCACCACGCACTGGCCGCCAACGCGCCCATGCTCGAAGCGATCCGCGCCCACCATGCCCAGGGCAAGCCGCTGCTGGCCGAGTGTGGTGGCATGCTGTACCTGCTCGATGCGCTCACCGATGTGGCCGGCGAGCGCGCCGCGCTGCTGGGCTTGCTGCCGGGCGAGGCGACCATGCAGAAGCGCCTGGCGGCCCTGGCCCTGCAAGCGGTGGAGCTACCGGAAGGCACCCTGCGCGGGCACACCTACCATCACTCGCTGACCAGCACCGAACTTGAGCCCATCGCCCGTGGCCTGAGCCCCAACGGCGGGCGTGGCAACGAAGCGGTGTACCGCCTGGGCCGGCTGACGGCCTCCTATGTGCACTTCTATTTCCCTTCCAACCCAGGCGCAGCGGCGGCGCTGTTGCGGCCATGAGCGAACACGCCTACAGCGCCGCCGAGCGCGCCGCGATTTACCGTGCCATTGGCGAGCGCCGCGACATGCGCCACTTTGCCGGCGGCAGCGTAGCCCCTGAGCTGCTTGGCCGCTTGCTGTCGGCGGCGCACCAGGCGCCCAGCGTCGGCCTGATGCAGCCCTGGCGCTTCATTCGCATCAGCCAGCGGGCATTGCGCGGGCGCATTCAGGCGCTGGTCGAGGAGGAGCGGGTGCGCACGGCCGAGGCCTTGGGCGAGCGCTCCGACGCCTTCATGAAGCTCAAGGTCGAAGGTATCGATGACTGCGCCGAAGTGTTGGTGGCGGCGCTGATGGACCACCGCGAAGCACACATCTTCGGCCGCCGCACCTTGCCGGAAATGGACCTGGCCTCGCTGGCCTGCGCCATCCAGAACCTGTGGCTGGCCGCACGCGCCGAGGGCCTGGGCATGGGCTGGGTGTCGCTGTTCGACCCGCAGGCCCTGGCTGCCTTGCTGGGCATGCCCGCCGGGGCCAAGCCGGTGGCGGTGCTGTGCCTGGGGCCGGTCACCGAGTTTTACCAGCAGCCGATGCTGGTGCAGGAAAACTGGGCGCAGGAGCGGCCCTTGAGCGAGATGCTGTTTGAAAACCAATGGGGAGAACGCCCATGAGCGTGGCCTTGCTGACCGTGGCCGGGATGGCCCTGGACGCTTTGCTGGGTGAGCCGCGCCGGCGCCACCCGTTGGTGGGCTTTGGTAACCTCGCAGCCGGCCTGGAGCGGCGCATGAACCCTGGCGGCCGTGGCTGGCGCAGCCATGGCGTAAGCGCCTGGTTCATTGCCGTGGTGCCGTTGACCCTGGTGGCGCTGGTGCTGTCATGGCTGCCCTATGTGGGCTGGCTGGTTGACGTGCTGGCGCTGTATTGCGCCCTGGGCCTGCGCAGCCTGGGCGAGCATGTGCTGCCGGTGGCCAATGCCCTGCGCCAGGGCGACCTGGAGCAGGCGCGGCGCCGTGTGGGTTACCTGGTCAGCCGGGAAACCCGCGAGCTGGATGAGCCCGCTGTCGCCCGTGCGGCCACCGAATCGGTGCTGGAGAACGGCAGCGATGCGGTGTTCGCGGCGCTGTTCTGGTTCGCCGTGGCCGGTGCGCCGGGGGTGGTGCTGTACCGCCTGAGCAATACCCTGGATGCCATGTGGGGTTACCGCAACGAGCGCTTCGAGCGCTTTGGCTGGTGCGCCGCCCGCATCGACGATGTGCTGAACTATATTCCCGCAAGGCTGGTGGCGCTGACCTACGCGCTGCTTGGAAAAACCCGCCAGGCCCTGGTCTGCTGGCGCAAGCAGGCGCCGCTGTGGGACAGCCCCAACGCCGGGCCGGTGATGGCCGCCGGTGCCGGTGCGCTGGGCGTCGAACTGGGCGGCCCGGCGGTGTACCACGGTGAATTGCACGAGCGCCCGCGCCTGGGCGAAGGGCCCATGGCCGATGCCGACGCCATTGAGCGTGGCTGGGGCCTGGTACAGCGTGGCGTGTGGTTGTGGGTGTTGCTGATCTGCCTGGGAGCCTACCTGAATGCTTGAGCACGGTGGCCGCCTGCTGCGTGCAGTGCGGCAATACGCAATCGCCCGGGAAGACTGGCTCGACCTGTCCAGCGGCATCGCGCCGTGGCCTTACCCGATACCGCCTATCCCGCTGGATGCCTGGGCACGCTTGCCAGAAGTCGAAGATGGCCTCGAAGCCGCGGCGCGGCGCTATTACGGTGCCACGCACCTGTTGCCGGTGGCCGGCTCGCAAGCGGCCATCCAGGCCCTGCCCACGCTGCGCCCACGCGGGCGAGTGGGCGTGTTGTCGCCTTGCTATGCCGAACACCCCCACGCCTGGCAGCGTGCCGGGCATCAGCTGGTGGAGCTGGATGAAAGCCAGGTTGAGGGTGCCCTCGACAACCTCGATGTGCTGGTGCTGGTCAACCCGAACAACCCCACCGGCCTGCAGGTTTCGCGCGAGCGCCTGCTGGCCTGGCACGCACGCCTGGCTGCGCGCGGTGGCTGGTTGCTGGTAGACGAAGCCTTCATGGACAACACCCCCGAACACAGTGTGGCCGACTGCGCCGAGCGCCCGGGGCTGATCGTGCTGCGTTCGTTCGGCAAGTTCTTTGGCCTGGCCGGTGTGCGGCTGGGCTGCGTCCTGGCAGCGCCGCCACTGCTGCAGCGCCTGGGCGAACTGCTGGGGCCCTGGACCGTCAGCGGCCCGACCCGTGTGCTGGCCCAGGCCTGCTTTGCCGACGCGCCCGCGCACCTGGCGCAGATCGCGCGTTGTGCCCAGGCCAGCCAGCGCCTGGCCGGCCTGCTGGCCAGCTACGGACTGGCGCCCAGCGGCGGCTGCGACCTGTTCCAGTACGTGCGCAGCGCCCGCGCCGCCCACTTGCATGACTTCCTGGCCCGCCGTGGCATCCTCGTGCGCCTGTTCGCCGAGCCTGCCGCCGTGCGCCTGGGCCTGCCCGCCTGCGCCGCCGATGAACAGCGCCTGGCCCAGGCCCTGGCCGATTATCAGAAGGAAACGGCATGACCACCCTCATGGTGCAAGGCA
Organism: Pantoea sp. Tr-811; assembly: GCF_011752535.1. NCBI lineage: Bacteria > Pseudomonadati > Pseudomonadota > Gammaproteobacteria > Enterobacterales > Erwiniaceae > Pantoea > Pantoea sp. Tr-811. The sequence continues at coordinate 7,211 of NZ_VWXJ01000026.1, read as the reverse complement.
CCACCTCCGATGCCGGCAAGAGCACGCTGGTCACCGCCCTGTGCCGCTGGCTGCTGCGCCAGGGCGTTGGCGTGGTGCCGTTCAAACCGCAGAACATGGCGCTCAACAGCGCCGTGACCGCCGACGGCGGCGAAATCGGCCGTGCCCAGGCCGTGCAGGCCCAAGCTTGCCGCCTGGCGCCGCACACCGACATGAACCCGGTGCTGCTCAAGCCCAACAGCGACACCGGCGCGCAAGTGATCATCCATGGCCGTGCGGTCACCAGCATGAACGCGGTGGCCTACCACGACTACAAGGCCATCGCCATGCAGGCCGTGCTGGCCTCGCACCAGCGCCTGAGCGCTGCCTACCCGGTGGTGATGGTCGAAGGCGCAGGCTCGCCGGCCGAGATCAACCTGCGTGCCGGTGACATCGCCAACATGGGTTTTGCCGAGGCGGTGGACTGCCCGGTGATCCTGGTGGCAGACATCAACCGAGGCGGGGTGTTCGCCCACCTGGTCGGTACCCTGGAACTGCTGTCGCCCAGCGAGCAGGCGCGGGTCAAGGGCTTTGTCATCAACCGTTTCCGGGGTGATATCGCCTTGTTGCAGCCAGGCCTTGACTGGCTGGAGCAACGCACCGGCAAGCCGGTGCTGGGGGTGTTGCCCTACGTCACCGACCTGCACCTGGAGGCCGAGGACGGCATCGACCGGCGCCAGGGCAGCAAGCATGCGCGCGTGCTCAAGGTGATCGTGCCGGTGCTGCCGCGCATCAGCAACCACACCGACTTCGACCCGTTGCGCCTGCACCCGCAGGTGGACCTTCAATTCATTGGCCCAGGCCAGCCGATTCCGCCGGCCGACCTGATTATCCTGCCAGGCTCGAAAAGCGTGCGCGGTGACCTGGCGCAACTGCGCGCCCGTGGCTGGGACCAGGCCATTGCCCGGCACCTGCGTTACGGTGGCAAGCTGATCGGTATCTGTGGTGGCCTGCAGATGCTCGGCAGCGAGGTGCACGACCCGCTGGGGCTGGAGGGCCCGGCTGGCTCCAGCCCGGGGTTGGGGTTGTTCGACTATGCCACGGTGCTCGAAGCCGACAAGCAATTGCGCAACGTCGCCGGCACCCTGAACCTCGAAGCCTCGGCGGTAGCCGGTTACGAGATCCATGCCGGGGTCACCACGGGCCCCGCGCTGCAGCACCCTGCCGTACAGCTGGCCGATGGCCGCAGCGATGGTGCCATCAGCGCCGACGGGCAGATCCTCGCCACCTACCTGCACGGCCTGTTCGAAGGCAGCCAGTCGTGCGCCGCGCTGTTGCGTTGGGCGGGCTTGGAAGATGCCCTGACCATCGACTACGAGGCGCTGCGCGAACGGGATATCGAACGCCTGGCCGACCTGGTGCAGCAACACCTGGACACCGCGCACCTGCGCAGCCTGTGTGGAGTCGCCTGACATGCTCAACCTGATTCTCGGCGGTGCCCGCTCCGGCAAGAGCCGCCTGGCCGAGCAACTGGCCAGTGACAGTGGCCTGCCAGTGACCTATATCGCCACCAGCCAGCCGCTGGATGGCGAAATGAACGCCCGTGTGCGCCTGCACCGCGAACGTCGCCCGGCTGACTGGGGCCTGATCGAAGAGCCGTTGGCCCTGGCCCGCGTGCTGCGCGCCGAAGCCGCCGCTGGCCGATGCCTGCTGGTGGACTGCTTGACCCTGTGGCTGACCAATTTGCTGATGCTCGAAGATGACCAGCGCCTGGCCGATGAGCGCGACGCGCTGCTGGAGTGCCTGGTGCAGTTACCCGGCACGGTGATTCTGGTCAGCAACGAAACCGGCCTGGGCGTGGTGCCCATGGGCGAGCTGACCCGGCGCTATGTCGACCTGGCCGGCTGGCTGCACCAGGCCGTGGCCGAACGCTGCCAGCGCGTGGTGCTGACCGTTGCCGGCCTTCCTCTTATGCTCAAAGGACCCGCTCTATGACAATCGCCTGGTGGCGTGATGCCTGCCAACCCCTCGACCTCGCCGCCATGGACCAGGCCCGCGCCCGTCAGCAGCAACTGACCAAACCCGCCGGCTCGCTGGGCCAACTGGAAGGGCTGGCCGAGCGCCTGGCCGGCCTGCAGGGTTGCGAACGCCCCAGCCTGGAGCGTGTCGCCATTACCATTTTCGCCGGTGACCACGGGGTGGTGGAGGAGGGCATCTCGGCCTATCCGCAGGCGGTGACCGGGCAGATGCTGCGCAACTTCGTCGGTGGCGGCGCGGCAATCAGCGTGCTGGCGCGCCAGCTGCAGGCCAGCCTGGAAGTGGTTGACCTGGGCACCATCGACCTGGCGCTGGCGCTGCCTGGGGTACGCCACTTGCACCTGGGTGCCGGCACCGCCAACTTCGCCCGCGAGCCGGCCATGACCGATGAGCAACTGCAGGCTGCCTTGCAGGCTGGCCGTGACGCGGCATTGCGCGCGGCGGCGGCCGGCGCACAGCTGTTCATCGGCGGTGAAATGGGCATTGGCAATACCTCTGCCGCCGCCGCGCTGGCCAGCACGCTGCTGGAGTGCCCGGCACGTGAATTGAGCGGCCCCGGCACCGGCCTGGACAGCGCAGGGGTTAGCCACAAGGCTGAGGTGATCGAGCGTGCGCTGGCCTTGCATGGCCTGGAGCGTGATGACCCGTTGCGGGCCTTGGCCTGCGTCGGCGGCTTCGAGATCGCCGCCCTGGCCGGGGCCTACCTGGCCTGCGCCCAGCAGGGTATCGCGGTGTTGGTGGACGGCTTCATCTGCAGTGTCGCTGCGCTGCTGGCCGTGCGCCTGAACCCCCAGTCCCGCGACTGGCTGCTGTTCGCTCACCAGGGTGCGGAGCCTGGGCACAAGGCCTTGCTGGCTGAGCTGCAGGCCCAGCCGCTGCTGGCCCTGGGCCTGCGCCTGGGCGAGGGCAGCGGCGCCGCCTTGGCCGTGCCGCTGCTGCGCCTGGCCTGTGCCCTGCACGGGCAGATGGCGACCTTTGCCGAGGCCGCCGTGGCGGACCGCCCGGCATGATCCTCGACCTGCTGCGCCACGGCGAAACCGAGCAGGGCGGTGGCCTGCGTGGCAGCCTCGACGATGCCCTGACCGCCAAGGGCTGGGCGCAGATGCACGAAGCCGTGGCCGCTGCCGGCCCCTGGGATGTACTGGTCAGCTCGCCGTTGCAGCGTTGTGCACGCTTCGCCCAGACGCTGGGGCTGCCCGTGCAGCTGGAGGCTGATCTGCAGGAATTGCATTTCGGTGAATGGGAAGGCCGCAGTGCCTTGCAGATCATGCAAACCCAGGCCGAGGCCCTAGGGCAGTTCTGGGCCGACCCTTACCGCTTCACGCCGCCAGGGGGCGAGCCGGTCAGTGCCTTTGCCGATCGCGTGTTTGCCGCGGTCGAGCGCTTGCAGCAGGCGCACGCCGGCAAGCGCGTGCTGCTGGTCACCCATGGTGGCGTGATGCGCCTGCTGCTGGCGCGCGCCCGTCGTTTGCCCCGGGAGCAGTTGCTGCAGGTCGAGGTCGGCCACGGCGCGTTGGTACGCCTGGTGATGGGGGAAGACGGCGTACTGGGCGAGGAGGCTTGAGATGCTGCCGTTCTGGATTGCCCTGCAATTTCTAAGCAGCCTTCCGGTTAGCCTGCCGGGCATGCCCGAGCCACGGGAAATGGGCCGCTCGCTGTTGTGCTATCCGCTGGTAGGGCTGCTGTTCGGCCTGCTGCTATGGCTGGCCAGCCTTGGCCTGCAGGGCACCGCAGCGCCGCTGCAGGCGGCCCTGTTGCTGGCGCTGTGGGTGTTGCTCAGCGGGGCGCTGCACCTGGACGGGCTGGCCGACAGTGCCGATGCCTGGCTGGGGGGCTTTGGCGACCGCGAGCGCACCTTGCTGATTATGAAGGACCCGCGCAGCGGGCCGATTGCCGTGGTTACCCTGGTCGTGGTGCTGCTGCTGAAGTTCTGTGCCCTGTGGGTGCTGGTGGAGCGGGGTGCAGGTGCCTTGCTGGTGCTGGCGCCGGTGGTGGGGCGGGCGGCGATGTTGGGTTTGTTCCTGAGTACGCCTTATGTGCGCAAGGGCGGCTTGGGGCAGGCGTTGGCCGAGCACCTGCCGCGGTGTGAGGCTGGCGGGGTGTTGCTGGCGTGCGCAGGGCTGTGCCTGGTGCTGGGTGGCTGGCAGGTGGTATGGCCGCTGCTGGCGGCGCTGGGGGTGTTTTGCGGGTTGCGGCGGATGATGTGCCAGCGCCTGGGCGGCACGACCGGGGACACGGCGGGGGCATTGCTGGAGTTGCTGGAACTCACTGTGCTGGTGGGTTTGGCTGTTTGACCTGTGCTGGCCTCTTCGCGGGGCAAGCCCGCTCCTACAAGGGCGCCACGATTCCGGCCTGTAGGAGCGGGCTTGCCCCGCGAAGAGGCCGGCACGGTGTGGCCACCTGAAACTTCTTGCAACAACCTGGAAGCGGGTATATACACGTAATCATGTTGACCAGTGAATGCATCTGCACCCATCTGCGCCGCGCTGCCCGTGGGGTGAGCCGGCACTATGACGAAGCCCTTGCCGGTTTCGGCATCAATGTCGCGCAGTTTTCCCTGCTACGCCACTTGCAGCGGCTCGACCGCCCCAGCATCACCACCCTGGCCGAGGCCATGGGGCTGGAGCGCAGCACGCTTGGCCGCAACCTGCGGGTGCTGGAGGCCGATGGCCTGGTGGCCCTGGCCGAGGGTGACGACCAGCGTAACCGCGTGGTGCTGCTGACGGCTGCAGGCGCTGCCCGTGTGCAGGCGGCCCTTCCGGCCTGGGAGCAGGCGCAGTCGGCGCTGGTCGGGCAGTTGGGCGAAACGCAACGCGATGCGTTGGTGCACTTGCTGGAGCGGTTGGCTTGATTCACGACAATTAGAAGCGGGTATATACCCGCGTAACCTTGCGATGTGCTGGAGAGAATGACAATGACTTCGGTGTGGCGGACCAGCGGGTGGGTATTGGCGGGGGCTGCGCTGATTCTGGCGTTGTCCTTGGGTGTTCGGCATGGCTTCGGCCTTTTCCTGGCGCCGATGAGCGCCGATTTCGGTTGGGGCCGCGAGGTGTTCGCCTTCGCCATCGCCCTGCAGAACCTGATTTGGGGCCTGGCCCAGCCCTTCGCCGGTGCCCTGGCCGACCGCCTGGGCGCGGCGCGGGTGGTGATCCTTGGCGGTATTCTCTACGCCGCTGGGCTATTGCTGATGAGCACGGCCGATTCGGCCTGGTCGTTGTCGCTGAGCGCTGGCCTGTTGATCGGCATTGGCCTTTCTGGCACCTCGTTCTCGGTGATCCTCGGCGTGGTTGGCCGCGCCGTTCCCGCCGAAAAGCGCAGCATGGCCATGGGCATCGCCAGTGCCGCGGGTTCGTTCGGCCAGTTCGCCATGTTGCCGGGCACCTTGGGGTTGATCGAGTGGCTGGGTTGGTCGGCGGCCTTGGTGGTGCTGGGGCTGATGGTGGCGTTGATCGTGCCCTTCGTTGGCCTGCTGCGTGACCGCCCGTTGCCAAGCCATGGGGCCGAGCAGACGCTGGGCCAGGCGCTGCGTGAAGCGTGTTCGCATTCCGGGTTCTGGCTGCTGGCGCTGGGCTTTTTCGTCTGTGGTTTCCAGGTGGTGTTCATTGGGGTGCACTTGCCGGCCTACCTGGTCGACCAGCACCTGCCTGCGACCACGGGCACCACGGTGCTGGCGTTGGTTGGGCTGTTCAATATCGTTGGCACCTATACCGCAGGTTGGCTGGGTGGGCGCATGTCCAAGCCACGCTTGCTGACGGCGCTGTACCTGCTGCGCGCGGTGGTGATCGTGTTGTTCCTGTGGGCGCCGGTGAGCCAGTACAGCGCTTATCTGTTCGGTATTGCGATGGGCCTGCTGTGGCTTTCTACCGTACCGCTGACCAACGGCACCGTGGCCACGGTGTTTGGCGTGCGCAACCTGTCGATGCTGGGTGGCATCGTATTCCTGTTCCACCAGCTGGGTGCGTTCTTGGGCGGGTGGTTGGGCGGGGTGGTGTACGACCGCACGGGCAACTATGACCTGGTATGGCAGATTTCGATCCTGCTCAGCCTGCTGGCGGCGGCGTTGAATTGGCCGGTGCGCGAACGCCCTGTTGCCCGGCTTCAGGCCAAGCCGGCATGAACCGTTTCCTTGCCCGTGGGTTGCTGGCCCTGGCCGGGGTGTTGCTGCTGGCGGTGGTGTGGTGGGGTTGGCACCGGGGTGGGATGGCGTTGATGCAACTGGGCATGGGGGTTTGCTGAGGTTGGGCGCCGCGAGCGGCGCATCGCGAGCTGCGCTCGCTCCTACCAGGCCTGCGGTCACCCCTCCCCGATAGGAGCGAGCAAAGCTCGCGATGCGTCGCCCAGGCGGCGCCCGATTTCACAGGCGCAGCCGCAATCGCTGGGCATGGGTATTTGTTAAGCGCTACCCTGCAAGTTCACCGATTGTGTTGCAGGAGGTAGGAACGATGCGTGCTCGATGGCTGATGTTGCCGTTGCTGACCGTGCTCGCCGTGGGCACGAGTTGGGCGGCGGGGTGCCCTGCGGTGTTGCAGGGGAGCTTGCCGAAGTTGCAGGGCAAGGAGCAGATCGACCTGTGCCAGCGGTTTGCGGGCAAGCCGCTGGTGGTGGTCAACACGGCGAGCTATTGCGGTTTCGCGCCGCAATTCGACGGCCTGGAGGCTACCTACAAGGAATATCACGAGCAGGGCCTGGAGATGCTGGGCGTGCCGTCCAACGACTTCAAGCAGGAAGACGCTGACAGCGAGAAAACGGCGAAGGTCTGTTATGCCAATTACGGTGTGACGTTCACCATGACCAAGGCGCAGGCGGTGCGGGGTAACGATGCGATACCGTTGTTCGCTGAACTGGCGCGTCAGAGCAGTGCGCCGAAGTGGAATTTCTACAAGTATGTGGTGGATCGGCAGGGCAAGGTGATTGGTAATTTCTCCAGCCTTACCAAGCCGGATGATCCGGCTTTCAGGGCTGCGATCGAGAAGGCGATAGCCTCGCACCCATAGCGCGGCGCGCTCTGGCTCTGGGCTTTGATCTTGCCTTTGATCTTGATCTTGATCTTGATCTTGCTTCTAAGTGCGCGGTAGTTCAGGCAACACAAATTGCGACCTCAGGAGGCCGAACGGAGGTCTTGCGGAGGGAGGTGACGGGCATGGATGCCCGTCAAGCGCTGGGCCCCAGGATGGGGCCTGCAGCGCGGTCCTCCCGGGAGCAAGGCCGGAGTGAGG